>DAOPXQ010000001.1:0-3930 GCA_035352395.1 Treponemataceae bacterium
ATGGTCGTTCCCGTTTTCAAGCTGGCTTGGGGCGTCCCCTACCCGTTCAGCAACAGATATTTCATCCGCTGGGGAAGTCCGCGGGTAGGCGACGTGATCATCTACCCCTGGCGGGGAAGGAACGTCATCAAGCGATGCGTGGCCGTCGGCGGCGCGCCGCTGGTCTTTTCCTCGGAATCGGGGTATAGTGTTATCGCGGCGGGCCGCACGGTACCGTTGACGAGAGAGCAATACCAAAAACTGAAAGGCTCGCCCCGCGTTCCGGAAGGAATGGTTTTCGCCTTGGGCGACAACCCCAACGAATCGCGAGACTCGCGCGAGTACGGCTTCGTGTCGCTCGACAGCATCCGCGGAAAGGCACTATGCAAATGAACGGATTCATCACCCGACGGCGACTGATCATCCTGTCCGCGGCCGGTTCCCTATTACTCATGGCGGTCGTCGTTAAATACGGGATCGCGATGCTTAAGCCCCGGTCGGAAACCGCGGTCCCGGTCATGACCGTCGAGCGGGGCAAGATCCTCGACCGCAACGGCAAGATCCTCGCCGTTCAAACGACGCTATACAATATCGCCATTACCCGATCCACCATCGCCGATCCCGACCTATTCGCGAGCCGCATCGCGCCCGCGACCGGAATGGGAGAGGAAGAGATCGCGAGGCTCGTCAGGGAAGGCCCGGGCAATTTCTTCTACCTCAAAAAGAAAATCAGCGAGGCGGAGAAGGTCGCCGTCGAGGCCGCGATAGAGCGGGGCAAACTGCGAGGCATCAGGCTCGAGCCCGTAATGAGCCGCAATTACCCGGAAAACCGCCTCGCGTCGCACGTAGTCGGGTTTCTCGGCAACGACGGCGTCGGGCTTACCGGGATTGAATACTCCCTCCAGGATACCCTCTCGCCCCCGATCGGCGAGGCGCGCGCGGACGCCGCGGGATATAACGTGATGTTGACCATCGACGGGAACGTCCAGTACGAGCTCGAGAAGATCGCGCGCGACACCATGTCGTCGACGAAGGCGGAGGCCGTGATGATGATCGCGGCGGACGCCCGCTCCGGGGAGATCCTCGCGTACATCAGCGAGCCGTCGGCGAACCTCAACGCCTTCGGCTCATCCTCCGAATCCGAGCGTAACGACCGCCCCGCGCTCTACGCGTACGAGCCGGGATCGGTATTCAAGATTTTCTCGATCGCCTCCCTCATGGATATCGGCGCCGTCAAGAACGGGGACTCGTTCCTGTGCGACGGCGGGTACTCCTTCACGACGCCGAGGGGCGAAAAAATAAACATCAAGTGCCTTGAGCACCACGGATGGGTCTCGCCCCGCGAGGTGATCAAGTACTCCTGCAACGACGGCACCGCTCAGATGGCCGAACGAGCCGACTCGGGCGCCTTCGAGGCCAAGCTCCGCGCGTTCGGGTTCGGGTCCAAGACAGGGATCGAGCTCCCCGGCGAGACGACGGGTATATTCAGCCGCAAGGAATACTGGTCGCTCAGGTCAAAACCGACCATTGCCATCGGCCAGGAGCTGTCGGTTTCCGCCCTCCAAATGGTCGAGGCCGCGACAGCCCTCGCGAATAAGGGAACGTCGCTCAAGCTTTCAATAATATCGCGCCTCTACACAAAGGACGGGATAGCCGTTTACCAACATCGCCCCACCCCGGTCGCGAAGGTGATCTCCCCCGGCACGGCCGCGCAGATGCTCGACTATATGCAAACCACGTCGGAATCGGGAACCGGCACGAAGGCTGCGGTGGGCGACGTGCCCATGGCCGTCAAAACGGGAACCGCGCAGATGCTGAACGAGTCCCGCAACGGCTACAGCTCCACGGATTTTATCTCGAGCTGCATAGGCATCTTCCCCGCGAACGATCCGCAAATCATACTCTACATCGCGATCGTCAAGCCGGTCGGCGAGACGCTCGGCGGGCGCATCGCGGCCCCGGTTATCTCGAAGGCCGCGAACGCCATCATCGACTATCTCGGCATCGGGCGGGGAGGCGCTACCTCCGTCCGGCACACGGGCATGGTTCCCGTCCCGCGCAACAAACCCGTCGAGCTCGGCGATACGATGCCGGACCTATCGGGGATTTCGAAGCGGATGCTCGAGCCCCTTCTCGGGCGCGAGGATATCTCCGTAATGATCGAGGGAGATGGCTACGTAACGGCGCAGAATCCCCCGCCGGGAACCCCGATCGAGAAAGGAATGACGATTGAGCTCCGCCTTGAATGACGCGTTCGCGCGCAACGTAAAAGCCTTCGCGACGCGTTTCCCCGAGCTCGCGGGCCTCTTGGCGCTCGACTCCCCGGATCGCGCAAGGCGCGCCTTCGAGTCCATCCCGGATTCGTATCGTTTGGAAAGCTCGCGATCCGGGCATCCGACGTTAGCCGTGGGGGGAAGCTACCTCCATTCGCGCTACGATCCGGTACGCGACGCCGAGCGCGCTCTTGGGGACGCGACGGCATTCGAGTCGAAAGGCTGCGTGTTCGCGGGCGTTGGGCTTGGATACGCCTGCGAGCTGTACGCCGCGCGTTACTCGGAATCCACGATCGTCATCATCGAACCCGATATCTACATCTTTTACCTGATGCTCGCAAGCAGGCCGCTCGAACCGCTGTTCGCCCACGCGAACCTGATGGTCATGGCGGGAATAACGGCGCGCGAGGCCGCGACCTTCCTCGATACGATGGGACTCGAGGAAATTCCCGTTCACGAAAACGCGGCGCTCGCCGCGCCCAACCGACCATGGTTCGACGAGTTCGACGCCATCCGAGAGCGAAACCGGCAAAAGCGGCAGATCAACGCGAATACCCTTAAACGATTCGGCGGACTGTGGCTGAGAAACGTCTGCGCGAACGCGACGGAGATGCGCGACCGGGCCGGGATCGGCTGCTTCGCGGGCGCACTCGAAGGCATACCGACGCTCGTCGTCGCCGCGGGCCCAAGCCTTGACCGGGTGCTCCCCCATCTTGCCGAGATAAAAAAAAGGGCAGCGATCGTCGCGGTCGACACCGCCGTGCGCGCCTGCGTACGGGCCGGGGTCGAACCCGACTTCATCGTGCTCGTCGACCCGCAATACTGGAACTGGCGCCACCTGGACGGGGTTTCATGTCCTTCGAGCGTGCTCATAACAGAGTCGGCGGCCTGGCCCGCCGTATTTCGCTTCCCCTGCCGGTCTATCCATCTATGCTCGTCGCTTTTCCCGATCGGCAAATTCATCGAAAGCCGAATCGGCGCCAAGGGCGAGCTCGGCGCGGGCGGCTCCGTCGCGACGACGGCATGGGACTTCGCCCGACACGCGGGAGCGCGCGATATCTATATGGCAGCGCTCGACCTTGGGTTCCCGGACAAGCGGACGCATTTTACCGGAAGCATCTTCGAGGATCGAACGCATGCCGTGTCCGGCCGCACCGCGACGGCCGAGACCGCGCTCTATACCGCTTTATACGGCGCCGGGCCCTACCCCGTTCCCGACTACCGGGGCTCTACCGTTCTTACGGATAAGCGGCTCATACTCTACGCATGGTGGTTCGAAAGCAGGCTCGCCTCATTCCCGGAGTACCGGACGCGCACGATAACGCCCGAGGGCGTGCGCATCCCCGGATTCGACGTCTCTTCAGTGGAAGCGATGCTCGCCCTCCCGGAAATCCGGGACGAGATCGACTCACGGATCGAGCGCGCGCTCGGGAAAAGCGCGGTGGAAATTTGCGCCGCGGGCAAAAGCGCCGGCGACGCCTTCAATGCGGCAATTTCGGAATTGCGCGAGTCGCTCGCCGATATCGCGTCCCTCGCGGAACGCGCCGCGCGGCTTTGCCTGAACGCCACCGAGCCATCGATCGCGAAGGAACTTGACGGTCTCGACGCGAGGATCATCGCGCATCCAGCCAAGGATATCGCCGCGATGCTTATACCGGACGCCGACCGGGCGCATTGC
>DAOPXQ010000001.1:4030-31304 GCA_035352395.1 Treponemataceae bacterium
GGCGCATTGCGGTGCGCAAAGCGCGGCCGCGATCGCGAAATCGTGCGATCTGTACGCCGCCATCGCCGAGGCCGCGGGAAAAAACCTCGCGCTCCTCGCAAAAATTCGCTAAAGATCCAAACGATCAATCCGATACTATAAATGTTGGTTGAGAATATCGACGGCGAAAAGATTGACGTCCAGTCGCCGTCGGAATACCGACGATCGGACCGTATCAGTGAAGCGATACGGTCTTTTTTTTAGCCTTAAGCGAAAAGCCAAGCAGTCGTTTCGTCGACGATCTTGCCGAGCACGACGACGCGCATGTCGCTTTTCGCCTCGTCGATTAGCCTGTCCCATTTACGCTTGCCGTACTTACCGAGAATTCGGTCACGGGCCGCAGTCCCGGCGGCGACGAGAACGCTTGAGTCCCCGGAAATCTTTCCCGGTAGCACGGACGCCGCGACGAAACCCGAAACCGCGACGACGAGCGGTTCCCGCGCGGATTCAGAAAGGCCGGTAAATCGCCGCGACGCGGCCTCGTAATCCCGCTCCAGAAGGCTCGCGAACCCGGCGTGGAAGGCGAGCCAGTCCGTTTCCGCGCCCTTGGTCCCCGCAAGCTCGTCGGAAAGCGCGCGAATCCTTGAGTAATCGCGCGCGACGAGCGCGGCGGACGTAAAGCGCACGGCGAGTCTAACGCGTAACGCGGGCTTAGCCGCTTTCAGCGTATCGTCGAGGCGGGCGACCGTGGCGCCGTCGCCGAGCAAAAGCAGGGCGTCGCACAGGAGCGACATCTTACGGTACGTAAAGCGCTTTTTGGAGAAGGCCTCGGTCTCCAGATACTGGGCGAGAGCGGGCCAATCCTCTTTCTCGAGATAGCCCATCGTTTTCCAGTACGAGGCGAACACCATGTTGACGCAAACGACGATCAGCGCGAAAATAACACCGAGGAACCAGTTCTTCAGCCAGAATTCCGCCAGGGCGCTACCGTCGAAAACGAACGCCGGCAGTAAAAAAACTATAAGTAACGAAAGAAATAAGACGATATTGAAAGAGACGCAAAGTGCTTTAAACTTCATCGGGGTACTCCTAAGAATCCGGTCGAATTGTACTACAGGGGATTAGATAAGTGAATACATTTAATGTCGGCGAATTACAGAACGGTTTTGTCTTCACCGAAGACGTGTATCTCGACAAGAAATTCCTCCTTATGCCCCCGGGTACCGCGATTACCCAGGAATTCAAGATTGCCCTAAGGGACTGGGATTTCCTGAAATTCTTTTCCGAGGGAGCCCCCGTCGAGACCATGCCGGCGGGAACGACGGTATCCCTTAAGGACGCGAACATCGCCGACGCGGACGCGCAGGCGAAACCCGCCGACGCGCAGGAATCGCCCGAACCCTCCGCCGGCTTCGCGAACGACGAGGCCGAAATGGCATGGGTCGAAAAAAACTACTATGACTACCAGGCCTTCATCGCCGAGGTCTACACCCGCTACGTGACCCGTAAGGAACTTCAGCTACAGTCGATCTCGGATAAGGTTAAGAACCTCTGCGAATTCGTGCGCGACCACCGGAAATTCATCCTTCGCGTCCAGCCATCGATGGAACGCAGGGAGAAGGATTACCTCGTAGTGCACGCCATGCGCTCGACGGTATTCGCGCTCGTCATCAGCAATCAGCTTAAATTCCCGATTCACAAACAGATCGAGCTCGGCGTCTCCTGCATACTCCACGAAATAGGCATGGTCAGGCTTCCGCCGCAACTGTATATGGGTACCAAGGTTCTCACCCCCGTGGAGAAAAACGCGATACTGACGCATCCCGTCATCTCGTACAACATTCTCCGCGAGTTCTCGTTCCCGCTCAATATCTGCCTCGGCGTGCTAGAGCACCACGAACGCGAGAACGGCGCGGGATATCCGAGGAAGCTTACCAAGGAAAAGATTTCGATCTACGCGAAGATCATCGCCGTCGCCTGCTCGTACGAGGCGGTCACCGCGCCCCGGCCATACAAGGAAGCGAGGGACGCGTACTCGGGGATCATAGATATCATGAAGAATCAGGGGAAGCAGTACGACGAGACCATCGTCCGCGCGCTGCTGTTTTCCCTCTCGCTTTTCCCGATCGGGCTTTACGTGCTGCTCTCGAACAACAAGGTCGGTCAGGTAGTCGACGTCAATCCGGAAAACCCGAAGTTCCCGGTCGTTCAGATCGTCGGGGAAACCAAGCCGGACGGCAGCAAGAAGGTGATCGAGACGAGCGAATACGGGCTTAGGATCATGCGCCCGCTGACGAAGGAAGAGGGCGCGACCCTCGTGAAGGACTAGATCGAGTGATGGCCTGAAGGCCGGTCAGAAAAACAAAGTCACGTCGCCAGACTCGATCGAGTTGAGGCCGCCCTTCTCCACGTCGAAACCGCCGATCTCGCCCGCGGCCTCCTTGTGGGCGGTAATCGTAAACCGCTGAACGAGGTCCCGTAGCCGATCGTCGTGAATCTGCCAGGAATCGATCCCCAAAACCCTCATGATGGACTCGCGCTCGGCGTTAAACTCGCGGAGAGATCCGTCAAGCCACACCGATATCTCCTCGACGGACTGCTGCGCGCGCCTTAGGCTCGCGAACAGGGAGTCGACCTCCACGCACATCGATTGGAAGGAATCGGGATACACCTGCAGGCCCGACACGATCGACCCTAAGCGAACCTGGAGGTCCTTCATCTCGTTGAAGAACCGCAGTTTATCCTGCTTGATGCGCTCCAGGTCGCGCTGGTCGGCTTCCGCGCTCTGAGAATAGCCGCCGGTAAGCTCCTCTATACCGGAGATGAACTGTTCAAGCTCTTTCTTGGTCTCCTGCACGCGCTCGTCCGCCTGCATGATCAACACGCTCATATGGTCGACGGTATCCTTTACCGCCGCGATGGCCGGGTTCTTGGCGACCTCTATCTGCTGCGTGATGCGGACATGCTGAAGCCGAGAGATGATCGGCCTGATCGAGTCGAAAAGGACCCGAAGCCGCTTGACCTCGGTAACGATAAGCGCGCTGTCGCGCACCATCGTCTGCTGCCCGCGCTGGTATATCCCGATATGCGCGATGTAATCCTGAAAACCGCTAGACATCCCGTCGAGTATGACCGGGATCGACGTATGCGATCGGTTGCGGGGATCTAGATAGGCCGAGACGAACGAAAGGCGCAGTTTTTCCACGGAATCGAGAATCTCGTGGACCTTTGCCCAGTTCGCGGTAAAGATCGCGATGGATCGCTCGAGGTTGGCGTGCACGTCCTTGGAGATTCGTATACACAGGTCAAGAAGCTCGGCGTCCAGCGTCAACTTGTCTAGCCTGTCCTCCGGGGTTAGGTTCCCGGGAACCGAGCGAGTCTCGTGGAGCGCTAGCAGCACCTGGTCGATCGATTGACGGATAATGTCCTGCAGCTGGATTCCCGCCATCGCTTCCTGAATGGGCCCGGTTACCCGCTTTGCCTCGTCGGAAATCCGCGAAAGAGAGACGGACGCGTCGGCGATCGCCGCCTGAATGGCCGCGTCGTCGAGGGTCCGGGAATGCGCGAGCCCGTCCTGGGCCGCCATGACGGACGAAAAAGAAGCCTTTAGGGTATCGTTGCGCTCAACGAGCTTTTTCTCGTCGAGGATCAGTTCGTTGGATAGGGAGATCATGCGCGCGGACAGTCGCTTGAGGTTTTCGGTGATGCAGGAGAACGCGCGGCCCTTCTCTCCCGACTTGATCGATATGACCATCGCGTTCAGGGAGATAATTTCCAGCTCCTCGGAATCCGTCCTGATCGCGGCGACGCGCTCATTGATCCCGGAAAGGGCGGACATGCGCTCGCTTAAGTCGCGAAAGAGGCCGGTGTTACGGGCGTTGTATCGCTCAAAAAAGCCGTCGTCGCCTGAGTTAAAATCCCTAAACCCGTCGGCGAGACCGCGAAACACCGCCTCGAGCGACGGCAGGGTAGCCGAGCCTTCGCCTAAAAACGAGATCAACGACGGGAAGCTCGAGCCGAGTCGGGTATAAATCTTCTCGGTTTCGGCGCTGCATCGCTGCATGTTGTCCTGAATCACTTTGATGTCCATAGTAGTACTATAAGTCATTCGACCTGAGCGTGTAAATCGAAAAAGCGATTCGCATGTTTCTATTGCCAGAAACAACAAGTCATGGTAGCATTACGCATATCAAGGAGACATACATGACAGATTACCTGAAATCGCATCCCGATAATAAAGGTTTCTTCGGCCAATACGGCGGGTCCTTCGTCCCCCCCCAACTTCAGGCCGAAATGGATAAGATTACCGACGCCTATTACTCGATCAGTAAATCCCACGACTTTATCTCCGAACTCCGGAGCATTCGCAAGCATTTTCAGGGTCGGCCCACGCCGACGTATTTCTGCCGCAACCTGTCAGACAAGTACGGCGGGAGAATCTACCTTAAGCGCGAAGACCTTAACCACACCGGCGCCCACAAGCTTAACCACTGCATGGGAGAGGGCCTACTCGCCAAGTATCTAGGAAAGAAAAAACTGATCGCCGAGACCGGCGCGGGACAGCACGGTGTCGCGCTCGCGACGGCGGCCGCGTACTTCGGGCTTGAGTGCGAAATCCATATGGGCGAAGTCGACATCGCCAAGGAGCACCCGAACGTCGTGCGCATGAAACTGCTCGGCGCCACCCTCGTACCTGTCACGCACGGGCTTAAAACCCTCAAGGAAGCGGTCGATTCCGCGTTCGAGGCCTACCTCAAGGATCCGATCAATTCCATTTACTGCATCGGCTCGGTCGTCGGGCCCCACCCGTTCCCGATGATGGTCCGCGATTTCCAGCACGTCGTCGGCGTCGAGGCGCGAGAGCAATTCCTCGAGATGACCGGAGAACTCCCGGACACCGTCACGGCATGCGTCGGCGGCGGATCGAACGCCATGGGAATTTTCTCGGGTTTCATCGACGACAAGGACGTGCGCATGGTCGGCGTCGAGCCTTCGGGCCGCTCGCTGAAGATGGGCGACCACGCCGCGAGCCTTTCTTACGGCAAGCCCGGCGTTCTCCACGGTTTCCGCAGCTACCTTCTTCAGAACGAAAAGGGCGAGCCCGAGCCGGTTTACTCGATCGCGAGCGGACTCGATTACCCGGGATCGGGACCCGAGCACTGCATGCTGAAGGATACGGGCCGCGTTGAGTACACCGTCGCGAGCGACGAGGAGTGCCTGGACGCGTTCTACGCCCTTTCTCGCATTGAGGGAATCATCCCGGCGCTCGAAAGCGCGCACGCCGTCGCCTACGCGATGCGATACGCGCGCGAGAACCCGAGGAAATCCATCCTCGTAAACCTCTCCGGACGCGGCGACAAGGATATCGATTTCGTCGTGGACAACTACGGCATCAGGTAACTTTTTACATTCGGGGCCGAGGACTCGCGGGCGGACGGTATGGGGAGCGCCTATACTGAAAGCATGAATATCGTGAAAACCGACGGCCCCGATCGCGTTCGCGACGCGCTCGTCGAGCGCATTTGGGATCGATTGTCGGAGAACGCGCCGGTGCTGTTCCTCGCCTCGGGCGGCTCCACCGCCCCGATCGCCGCATCCGTATGCCAGACGCTCGTCGCGCGGCATCCGGACGACAAGGCCGCGCTCCGGCTTCTCTTCGCGGTAACCCTCGCCGACGAGCGTTTCGGCCCCGAGGGGCATAACGACTCCAACTGGCGGCGGCTCCTCGAAAACGGCCTCGACCCAAGGGCCGTCGCCTCATTCCCGGTCATTAAGGGCAGAGGCGAATCCGACGACGACTTGGACGCGTCGGTCAGGCGATTCGACTCGTTTCTCGCGGACGCCGTGGGCAGGCACGCGGCCGGGGATCTGTTTATCGCCGGTCTCTTCGGGATCGGTAAAGGCGGGTTTACCGCGGGGATCCTGCCCGAATCCCCCATCGCGGTCATGCCGCAGGGCGGAGGCCCGTTCGCGGCCAGCTACAAGTCCGCCCTCTTCACGCGAATAACCATCACCCCCGCCCTGTTCACGCACGTGGATTTCGCTGTCGCCTGGGCGTCGGGGACCGAAAAAAAAGCCGACCTCTCGTCGATTAGAGAGGCCGGCCCATATTCCGAAAAGCCCGCTCGGCTCATCGAGCTCGCGCGGGAATCGATCGTCTTCGCGGACCGCGAAGCCGCTCCCTAGAAGCGATACGTCACGTCGAGCTTCGCGTATCCGTTCGCCGCGTACTGCCCCAGGTCGCCCGCCTTGTCGCCTCCGAAGAACCCGCCCGATAGCGCGACCTCCACGTCGCCCGTCGTCCATACAAGAGCGGGCATTACGAGATAATCCTTGTCCTCGATTCCCCAAAGCCCGGTAACCTTCAGCTCAAGCGCGTCTTTGAGGAACTTGCGCGATACCACGCCGGTAATGGTCGTGTGCGTAAGGCCTTTCCCCCGCTCTATGTCGACCATGCTTGTATCGATACCGTCCTGGGCGAGCCGCACCGTTCCCGCGCCCTGCAGGTTCAGATTGATCCCGGCGAACAAGTCGCGGTCAAAGCCGAGCGACCAGGCGATCGAGGAATTGTAGACCGCGGGATCGGTACCCGCCATGTCCTCGGTCAGATTGGCCGCGACCTCGGCGCGCGCGTTGAACCCCGCGACGTCCGCCGCCCAGTCCGCGCCGATCTGGTGATAGCGATTGTAGAGTAAGCTAACATCGATCGAAGTTCCCGGAATGACATCGATTTTCGCGGCCGGTTTGGGAAGGAGGCCGAAGTAGTACTGAAGCCCAAAGTCATTAGAGAGGAGCGTCGTCGTCAGGCGCGCGCCGCCCTGCCAATTCTGCAGGCTCGAGGTGTCGGGAGGAGTCGTCTGCACAGTGATCCCGGTTAGTGGGACCATCGCCGCCGCAGCGAGCGCCGGAAGGCTCGCCTCGAGGTTAGTCAGCATGTAGGGCTTCCAGCGGCCCGAGTAATCGATGCTATGGCCCTCGAACGACGGGACGAATACGCCCTCGAGTTTGGTGAAGTCGCCGAGCGAGTACGAGGCGTGAACCATCGGGACGGGAATCTTCCGTTCCATCGCGTCCGTCACGGTAAGGTCCGTAAGGTCGAGCGGGTTCACGACGTCGAGCGGTCCCTGGCTGTCAGCCTTGCCCCAGGTAAGGTCCCTGAGGCCGGCCTCGACGTCGAGCTTGCCGAAATAACCGCGAAGGTAGGCTTCGCCAAGGGTTACCGGCAAGTCTCCCGCGGTCTCGGGCTTCGCGACCTTAAACGTCACGTGAGCCTCGCCGTTCGCGCCGCTCGCTTCGATCGAGATCTTTCCGGAGAATATGCTGCCTAGGTCGTAGTCCTTCAACTCGTCGAAAGACTCGAGGTCGAACACGTACGGGCAGACGGAAGCGTATACCTCGCCCGATACCTTGGCCCCTAGTGAACCAGATCCGGACTGCTGTTCCGTCGAGGAAACATCCTCGCCAAAGCCGAAGCTATCCTGCGCGACAAGGGGCGTACCCGCGAGAGCGAACGCGGCGAACGCCATTGTCGCCATTACTGTCTTTTTCATATAGTTTCCCCCTCGCCTTAATTGGCCTTGACCTTACCGGTGGAAAGATAGTCGGTCGTGAATACGCCGTCGGGAATCTTGTCGTCGTATTTCATGATCTCCACGTTGATGGTGGTCGAGGTACCCTCCGAGACCGTACTCATCTTGGTCACCGTCGGCGTCAGGCGACCCTGGATCGCCTCGGTCTTGAGGACTTCCAGGGTTTTAACGAGAGCGCCCTTCCGGTCGTAGAGATCGATCTTCCGCGAGACCTTCGACTCCTTCTCTATCCACGAAACCATCTTCGAATACTGATACGACGCGTCCTTCGGCGCCGACTCGATCACGTAGCAGGCGACCCCGGAGAGGTTTTCCTCGCGGAGCAGACGATGGCTGTCCTGGCCGGACTCGCGGTTCGCGGACGAGATGTCGTCGTAGGACATGTCCGTGCCCATGAAGCTGCCGGATCCCTCGGAGGCGGCGATGCGCCTAACCTTGCCGAGCGCGGGGAGGTATATCCAGCGGTCGTCACCCGCCGACTTCTTTCCTATCGTGAGAAACCTCGTCCCCGCGATACCCGCGGGTTTCTGGAACACGATCAGCGTCTTCGTGCCATCGTCCGAGTCGGCCGAATACTGATCGAGCAGCCGCTCGGTCGTCGTGCCGTTTTTAGCGGCGATGACCATGCGGGAGCGCGACGAGACGGTCTTGGCGTCTATCCGGTCGCGGGACGCGCGGACTATAGCGTCGGCGTCCTCAGCGAGCGCGATTTGCGAGATCAGGGCGAGCGCTGCAAGCGCGATTGCGATTCTTCCTTTCATGTCATATCTCCTTCGTGATGAACTTCGGCTTTACGATCTCGAGGATCGCGGGCAGCACTGTCAGCGCGATGAACGAGCTTGAGAGCATGGTAAACGCGATGAGGAGCCCGAGCTCCGCGAGTATGTTAAACTTGGAAAGCATAAGGACGGCAAACCCCGCGCCGACGGATATGGCGTTGATCAGGATCGCCTTGCCCGACGTGGCGAACGTTCGCCTGAGGAAATTTCCATTCCCGCCCGACGCGCGGTATTCGCGATGGTACGCGGCGAGATAGTGGATCGTATAGTCGATTCCTATGCCAACCGAAACGCTCGCCACGAGGGCCGTGCCGATGTTGAGCTTTATGCCCATGAAACCCATGATCGCGAAATTGAGCAGTATGGAGATCGACAGCGGCGCGAGTCCGATGAGTCCCGCGGCAACCGAGCGGTACGAGATCGCGATGATCAGGAACACGAGAAGAAGCGAGACGAATACGGACGACAGCTGCGACTGCACGACGAGCTGGTTGAGGGCTTTCTCCACGAGCGCCTGCCCCCCGATGGTAACCTTGACGTCCTTGGGGAAATTCGCAGCTACATAGCGGTTGATCTCGTCGATGGCGCGGTCGGTGTCCAGCTGGCCGACGGTGCGGAGCTGCACGTTCATGCGCACCGACGTGGGCTCCAGGGGATCGTCGGCGAAGGCGCCGATATTACCCGAAAGGAGAACAAGGTAATTGGAGACGAGTTGCTTGAGCTCCTCGTCGCTGGTCTTTCCGTAGCGAGCGGGATCGCGGGGGATTTCGTAATAGGCGGCTCCCTCGTAGTTGACGGCCTTCCGCACGGCCGTCACGAGATCGTCCGCGGTTACCCTGGACGCGCCGGCGGAATTCCGCGCCTCCTGCAGGAGTCCCGCGAGGTCGGCGACGGTAAGCGCGCGCGCTCCGTCTTTGGCGGAAGCGGGCACTGCCGCCGGAGCGGCCTCTGTCTCGGTCTCGAACGAGCCAAAATCGCCGAAGCCGAAATCGGGCTCGTCGGAATCGCCCGCCGCGGCGTCGTTCGCGGGCGTGGGCACGATCGCGGCACGAGGCTTGATACCGCTTGGGTCCTCGTCGACGTTGTACACCTGATTGATCCGCTTCACGAGATCGGTAAACGAGGTTACCTTGCCGACCTCGGGAACGTTCTTACCGAGATACTGCGAGAGCCCGTCGATGGCGGCGAGCACGTCGGGCCGTAGCACGTCGCCGGGCTTTTCCCCGGCGATCACGACGCTGACGAGCTTTGAGCCGCCGAATTCCTTTCGTATGAAACGGTCCGACTGAACGATGTCCGTGTCGTCCTTAAAATACTCGACGAGCACGTTGTCGATGACCACCTTCGTAAGCCCGAATACCGACACGACGACGGCGACAGCCGCGAGCACGAGGATCGTTCTGCGTTTTTTCGCGATCGCGGAAAAAGCGTCGGCGATGGCGAGACTGAGGGGGTCGCTGAATTCGGCGATCTCGTGCTCGAGTCTCTGTTTGCCGCGCTTCTCCGAAAGCGGCTTCGGGCCGCGGATGAGGAACAACGCCGGTATTAGGGTAACCGACACGAGATACGACACGATGACGCCCCAGCTCGAGAAAAACCCGAACTCGCGAATTGGGAGCACGTTCGTGAAGCAGAACGACGAGAACCCGACGAAGGTCGTGAGCGCGGCGAGAAACACCGGCTTGTTGATTATCCGCATCATGTCGAACACGAGCTTGCGGTGCGAATCTCCGTCGAGCGTCCCCGCGTTCTCTCGGTTCTCGACGTAGTGCGTGACCACGTGTATGCCGTACGCGCTGCCGACCGCGACCAGGATGACGGGCAGGACGGTCGAGAGTATCGAGAGCCTGACCCCGAAAAGGGGCATGGCGCCGATCGACCAGATCGTGGCGATCAGCACGGTGATCAACGGAAGGACGATCGAAACGAATCGCCTGAACGAGAAGAACAATACGAGAAGCACGACGAGGATGACGAGCGGGATGAGCACGCGGAGGTCCGCGCCGACGGCGTCGTTAACCGTCGAGCTGAATACGGGAAGCCCCGTCACGTATACCGTCGCCGCGTCGCCGAAGGTATCCCTGGCTAGGCTCTTGATCGTCTTGAGACCGCCGATCGCCGCGGAATTGCCCGCGTCCTCCGGCGATACGTTCAGCGACACGAGTATCTGCGTCGCGGAGAAATCGTCGGACACGAGCGCGCGGTCGTACATTTCCCAGGACCGGACGCGGTCCTTGAGGGTACTAAGTTCCGCGGCCGTTCCGGAAAAGCCCTCGGGCACCAGGGGTTCGACGATTATCGAGTCGCCCGATCCGGTGATGTAATCCGTGCTGACGATCGAGGTAACATCCTCGACGATCGGGAGATTCTTCGCCTCGACGCCGTATCGGCGAACGCGCGCGATGAAGTCGGGATCGAGGACCGTGCCGTATTTGCGCTCGAGGCCGATAAGCACGATGACCTGCCCGCCGAAGGTATCGTCGATCTTTTGGGAGATCACGCGGGCGGGATCCTTCTCGGGTACGAAACGGTAATTGTTATTGTCCAGCTGCGCCCGCGGCAGCTGCAGCGCGAAAAAGACGGTTATCGCGGCGATCGCCGCGACGATGATCCATGGTCGTTTGAAGAACTTGTCCATTTATGTCACTCCTTAGTCGCTCGCACGGGCAACGTCAGCATGTCCCGGGACGTTCCGGGCGCAGCCAATCCCCTCAGCAGGATCTCGAACGTGCTTTTCATCTCCGAGATGATCAGCGTCGAGTCGCGCATGTTCGAGGGCAGGCGCGCCACGATGTCGATGATTCCGCTTCCGATTACCAGAATGGTTTTCGCTATCTTGATGGGGTCAATAGAGGGATCGAGGGTTCCGTCGGTCACGCCGCGCTCGAGAACGCGGGCGATAAGGCGATTGACCATCTCCGGTCCGGGGGGATCGCCGCGTTCCGGGGAACCCGAGACGAAGGGGAAACCCGGCGCGAAATAGTTCTTGAGGCCAAACATGACGAAGATGTCCTGGGATGACCTGAAGATCTCGATATAGCTCATCCAAATCGCCCTGATGGCGTCGATCCCGGAAGTTGCCGCGTTCAATTTCGGCTCAACGTATTCGCAAAAGTAAGCGACCGCTTCGTTGAACATTTGCTCAAAGATCGCTTCTTTGCTCGGAAAGTAGAGATAGAGCGTTGCCTTGCTTAACTCGGCCTTCTGAGCGATATCCTGCATGCTAACGGCCTCGACGCCGCGCTCTAGGATCAATTCCTTCGCGTACTGAGTAATGAGAGATTTACGCTCGTCACGTTCCCTGATTCGCCTTTCTTGAATTCCCATCTATAACCTCTAGTTATATTATAACCGTCGGTCAGTTTAAAGACAAGTGGTCAGAGAACTCAACAAGAAAGGGGGCAAACGGCCATACAGATGCCGCAGACGGACCCACGGCCGATAGACTGGTATTCTTTTTTCATCCATTCGCTGCACGTTCGGGCGGTTAAGCCCGTGGATACGTCGATAGCCCCGGCAGGGCAGCGCTTCGCGCAAAGTCCGCATTTCGCGCACTCATGTCGAAACGGAATCGCGGACTTGGCCGCAGAATTGACCGCGGAAACCTCGCCCGCCGGTAACGCCCCGGCGAGACCCTCCCAATCCGTAAACAGGGTGCCGAGACGGACGCGCGGACCCCAGGCTTTATGGACGAAAAGCCCGCTTAAGCCCATCGAACCGAGCCCCGAGAGGCATGCGGCTTTTTTATGGGAGTATCTGCCCTCGTACGGGGAGTCAGGCCTGCTTTGCGAGGCGGCGACGGTAAGGTATCGCGCCCCGCGATCCTGAAGCCACAGACCGGTCCGGAGAAGAATCTGGTCAATCAGGAAATTAACGCTTCGATAATGATTAAAATAGGTATAAGTCGGCTTTCCGTCGATCTCGTCGACGATCGCGTCGGATAGGCGAACGGCGACAGAAACGGCGAACGGAAGCCCGGCGAGACCGTCGGAAACGCGCGCGAAGGCGCAATCGGACGCCCCGAAGGAGCGAACGGCGGAAAGGAAATCATCTTGCATGCGGGAAGTATAGCATGTAGCGAATCGATTGACCCTGCTTGGCATTTTTGATTACTTTAAACTATCAGTTTCATTTTATGGAGGAAACTTATGAGCAAGGGAATTAAGACGCTCCTTATCGTCATTGGCGTCATTTTCGTTATCGGTTGGGGCGCATGGTCCTTTTTCGGCGGCAACTACAACAAGATGGTCGCCATGGACGAAGAGGTAAAGGGCGCCTGGGGCCAGGTTCAGAACGTCTATCAGCGAAGGCTCGACCTCATCCCGAACCTCGTCGCGACCGTCAAAGGTTACGCGAAGCACGAGGAAGACGTATTCAAGGGCATCGCCGACGCGCGCTCTAAGGCGGGCGGCGTGATGAACGTCTCCGACGAGGTGCTCAACAACCCCGAATCCTTCAAGAAATTCCAGCAGGCGCAGGGCGAGCTCGGTAGCGCGCTCCAGAGACTGCTCGTGATCACGGAAAACTATCCCGAGCTCAAGGCGGACGCGAATTTCATGGCGCTCCAGGACCAGCTCGAGGGCACGGAAAACCGCATTACCGTCGAGCGCCAGCGCTACAACGACATCGTCAAGACATACAACGTGTTTATCAAGCAGTTTCCCCGCTCGATCATCGCGAACATGAACGGCTTCCGCGAGAAGGCCTATTTCACCGCGGACGACGCGGCGCAGAAAGCGCCCACGGTATCGTTCGAATGAGCCGCGGCCGGCTTGCCCGAAAGCTCGGGCTTTCCGAGGGCGACTTCGCGGCGATAAAGGAAGCGGTGGCCCGCGCGGAACGCTCGACCTCGGGCGAGATCGCGTGCGCGGCGACGAGCGAAAGCTCCGATTATTCTTTCTTCGAGCTTTTGTCCGCCGTGATCCTGGCGCTCGTCGCGTTCGGCGGTCTCCTCGTATTCCACGGCGCCGTCGAGTCGCTCGTCGACTCCATCGCCTGGGTGATGAAGCCCTGGTACCTGAGCGCGCTCTATGGCATCGTGATCTTCGCCGTCATCGCGATTTTCTTCGCCGTGGCGAACGTCTCGGCGATCGATCGTCTGGTCATACCGCGCGGGGTCCGCTCGAAGGCGGTACGCGATCGAGCCGTCAAGTGCTTCGTCGAAAGCGGGGTGTATCGCACCGAGAAGCGGACCGGCATCCTCATTTTCGTGTCGTACATGGAACGCGAGGTTCGAATCATCGCGGACTCGGGTATAAGCGCGCTCATCGACCAAAAGGAATGGGACTCGATCGCGGCGTCACTCGCCCTGGGAATCAAGGAACGCCGCTCCGGCGAGGCCTTGGTGGAGGCGATCGACCGCTGCGGCGGCCTGCTCGCGGCGCATTTTCCGCCCGAGTCGAAAAACCCGAACGAGCTGCCCGACGGGCTCGTGATCCTGGAGGCAGGCGCATGAAACGACACGGACTGATTCTTGGGGCGATCGCCCTCGTTCTCTCGCTATCGCTTTCCTCAGGTGCATACGCGCTCGAAGCGCCCGCGATGGCGGGACCGGTCAACGACCTCGCGGGCGTACTCGACCAATCCGAGAACGCGGCGCTAACCCAGTACCTACAGGCGGTCAACGACCAGACCGGCGTTCAGGTCGCGGTACTCACCGTGCCCTCGCTCGAGGGAGAGGCGATCGAGAACTTCTCCATGCGGGTCGCGGAAAAGTGGAAACTCGGCCAGGCCGACAAGGACAACGGCGCCCTGCTCGTGGTGTCCATACAGGACCGATCGCTCCGAATCGAGACGGGCTATGGCCTTGAGGGCGAGCTGACCGACGCGAAGTGCGGGCTCATCATCCGTAACGTAATCGTCCCGCTCTTCAAGCAGGGCGAATACGGTAAGGGTATCTCGGAAGGCGCAAAGAACATCGTCGGTATAGCGACGGGCGACGCGTCGATCGTCGCGAGCAATGTTCGCGAGGGCAAGGCCGAGTCGAACTCCGGCGCGGGCGGCGGTTTCGTCGGCATCGTCTTCCTCATATTCTTCATCATTATCATGAGCGCGGCGCGCGGTCGCAACCGACGGCACGGCGGCGGGCTCGGCGGATTCCTTGGCCCGTTCATCCTCGGCAGCATGCTTGGGAGCTCGGGACGCCGACACGGTTCCGGATGGGACAACCATTCAGGCGGCGGATTTGGCGGCTTCGGCGGCGGTGGCGGTGGTTTCTCAGGCGGCGGTGGCGGCTTCGGCGGAGGCGGCGCTTCCGGCGGCTGGTAACGCGCCGAAACTAATCTACACGCGCGGGAATGATTTTTCGCGCGGGCAACCACCCTCGCGCGGGCAACCACCCTCGCGCGAGGCCCTACTCGCCCCTAAGCAAAGCGAGTTCGTCGCTCGTTAGCTCGCGAAACTCTCCCGGCTTCAGCGCGGGATCAAGCGACAGATTTCCCATCGATTCCCGCTTGAGGTACGCAACCTCATTCCCGACGACATAAAACATCTTTTTAACCTGATGGTATTTCCCTTCCTGAATCGTCACGATCACCCCGTCCGCCTCATCGCCGCAGCGATCGATCTTTGCCGGAAGGCAGACGTGGCCGTCGCGAAACGGAACGCCCGCGCGGAAGGCCTCGCGGTACGAGGCGAGCGCGGCGTCGTCGACGGGATCGCGCAGACGGGCGTAATAAGTCTTGTCGACGCCGGTCTTCGGCGACGTCAGGCGATGCGTCAGAGGTCCGTCGTTCGTAATGACAAGGAGGCCTTCGGTATCGACGTCGAGACGCCCGATCGGAAAAAGATCCATCGACGCCCAGGGCTCGCCGAGCACGTCGATAACCGTTCGGTGGTCGGGATCCTCGGTGGAGGAAATGACGCCAGCGGGCTTGTTCAGCATCAAATATACCGTGGTCAATATCCGTAAGGGTTCGCCGTCCAGGGTGATCGCGTCGAGCTCGGGATCGACATCCGTCGAGGGATCGACGCGTCGTACTCCATTCACCGCTACGACGCGGTCTTTCAATAACCGCTTGATTTCCTTACGCGACCCGAAGCCGTTCGCGGAGAGCAGTTTATCGAGTCGGCTTTTCATTGGTCGTAAGCTCAAGTTTGACGAGGGTACCGATCCGCTGCAACGTGTCCGTCAGTTGCTCGATGTTCACCTGCTGAGGGATATGCACCTGCAGCGAAAGCCTGATCCGGTCCGAGTCCATCGTGCGCGACACGTCCATATTCCCGACGACGATCTTGAGCTCATGAAGCTCGTGGACCAACGCGTCGTAGTTGAAATACTTCTCGCGAAAAACGAGGTACAGGGTCTTAATGCTCTTGGAGGGAAAAAACCGGGTCTCGAATTTTTCCATGAGCACGAGGACTAACAGGATCGAGACGAGCGTTACGCCGGCGGCGAAATACGCGCCCATGCCGATCGCGAGACCGATGGCGGCGGCGACCCAGATCGTCGCTGCCGTGGTAAGCCCCTTGATGTTAAAGCCCTGGCGGATTATGGCGCCGCCGCCGAGAAATCCAATTCCGGAAACGACCTGCGCGGCGACCCGCCCAGGGTCCGAAAGCTGCCTCGCGGTCCCGTTAAGGACGGTAAGCCCGCCCGCGAGAAGAAGCGACACGATCATAAGAAGGGTCGAGCCGGTACAGATAAGGATATGCGTCTTTAAGCCCGCGGGCTGCCGGTGATACTGGCGCTCGAAGCCAAGGAAGAAACCCGCCGCGACGCTCGCTAATATGCGCGTAAGCAAGGGAATGTAGTCGGTCATACCGTCAGTATACCATAAGCGGGGCCCATCAGTCCTGGGCGTCGAACGAGAATTCGCCCCGCTCGAAAAGGTCCACGCAGGCGCGCACGATGAGCGGGTCGAACGCGCGGCCCGATTCCTTGATGATGTCCGCGATCGCAACCTTGCTCCCGAGCGCGACCCGGTATGGTCGATGCGAGGAAACCGCCTCGACGAAGTCCGCGACGGTGAGGAGGCGCGCCTCCGGCATGATCTCGTCGCCCTTAAGGGCGCGGGGATAACCCGTGCCGTCAATATGCTCGTGGTGCTGGTACACGATCTCCGCGACGGGCCAGGGGAATTCGATCGTCTTGAGGATCTCGTACCCAAGCCGCGCGTGTTCCTTTATGAGCGAATACTCGGCGCCGGTTAGCTTTCCCGGCTTTGCGAGGATCTCGGCGGGAACGTAGATCTTGCCGATGTCATGGAGCGTCGCCGCCACGAACGCCCCGTCGGTTTGGTCGGCCGAAAGCCTGAGCTCCCGCGCGAGAGCCTTCGTGAGCGAGGCGACGCGTTTTTGGTGCCCGGCGGTATACGGGTCGCGTATCTCGCCGATCATGGAGATCGCCTCCAGCGTCATGCCGAGCGTCCGCTTCAGGGAAACCGAGTTCTCGTGAAGGCGGCGATTGTACTCGAGCGTCTCGAGGTGCCGCATTCGCGCCTTCTCGATGGTCAATTCCAATTCAGGAAAGTCGATCGGCTTGACGATAAAATCCGACGCGCCGCCGAACATCGCGGTGCGGATATTCGCGAGGTCGTCGTAGGCCGACACGACGATCACGACCATGAAGGGATACAGGGACCTGACGCGCTCGATGAGCTCGAGCCCGCCCATGCGCGGCATGTTAAGGTCCGTAAACAGGATTTCCGGAAGGTATTCGTCCGCGAGGATATGGGAACGCAAGCCCTCATCGGCCTCCGGGATGAGCGATTGCGGCTCGTCGGGCACGGTAGCGGCGCGGGATGCGCTCTCGAGCCTCTCAAGCGCCTCGAGGGCCTCTGCCCCATCGCCGGCGAACGAGAATTCGTAGAGCCCCTCGGCGATCTGCGAGCGAAATCGCTGCGTAATGAGCAGGCGCAGGTCGCTCTCGTCGTCCACGACCAGGATCCTCACGGCCATCGGGTTCCCTCCACACCGAAAGAATAAGCCATCGCGCCGCGCGGGGCAAATCAAGGGCGAACGCGTTTGCGCCGCGGAATCCCGTACGTTAGACTTGACTCGGGGATGGTGCGAAGTATGGGAGAAAAAAAAACAACGATCGGCGTCGTGCTCGGATCGATAGGAGAGCTGTTTCAGTCCCATGTCTGGCCGGGGATAGCGGACGCCGCGCGCGAGCGGGGCGCGGGCCTTATCGTGTACTCGGGAAAGATCCCGCATACGCCCGTCCTCGCGGACAGGGAAATCGGCGTCGTCTACGGCTTTCCCGACGAGTCCCGCCTGGACGGCATTATTCTCTTCAATTCGGTTCTTTTCAATTTCATGCAAAAGGAAGAGGAAGACGCGTTCGTGCGCCGCTACTCGTCGATCCCGATGGTATCGATCGCGTCCGAGACGATCGACTGCCCCTCAGTCCTTATCGACAACAAGGCGGGGATGAGAAGCCTCGTCGAGCATTTCGTGCGCGAGCACAGTTACCGAAAAATCGCCTTCATCAAGGGACCGGAACGCAATTTCGAGGCGCGCGACCGGTTCGCGGCGTATCGCGAGGCGCTCGCCGCGCACGGGATCCCGTACGACGAAAACCTCGTGGAGCCCGGGGACTTTCTCTATGAATCGGGCGCGCTCGCGATGCAGGACCTGCTCGACGAGCGGAAGGCCGCGTTCGACGCCGTAATAGCTGCGAACGATGGAATGCTTTTCGGCGCGCTTTCGGTACTCCGCGACCGCGGAATCCAGGTACCGGGCACCGTCGGCGCCGGCGGCTTCGACGACGTGGACGACGCGCGCATCCACTCACCTCCCATCACCACGATCGCCCAGCCCCTCTATACCATCGGAAAGGTCGCCTGTCACCTTATCCTGGACATGCTCGATGGCCTCGATGTCCCGAAGATTACCTACGTGCCAAATCACCTCATCATACGGCGTTCCTGCGGCTGCTCGCCGAAAGCCCACAACGCGCGGCAAGTCAACGGCGCGGGCGGCGCGAGCGTCCCCGGCAATGAGGGACCGATCGTCGACGCTGAACGGCGCAGGAAAAAGGAGGAATCGCGTCTATTCGGCGCGTTCGAAAAAATGCTCGAGGACGAATTGTCCGGCGCGAACGCGAACGGCGATTTCGTCGACGCCTTCGCGGATATCCTGGAGAGCAACGTATTCAACTCGGGAGAGACGCCCGAACTCGCGGCGCTGCTCGACGCGCTCGCCATTCACGCGGGCAAATACACGCCGCAAAAGCGGCTCGCCGCCGCGGAGATCCTCATGCACGCCCGCTACATGCTCACCGAATTCCTCGGCCGAACGACGAACTGGAAGCAATTCAACAATCGGCTCATCCAGCTCCAGCGGCTCTCCAAGGCGCTCTCGTCGGCGCTCTCGAGCGAGGGACTCTTCGCCGCGCTCGAGGAAAACCTCCCGGACCTCGGCATTCGCGAATGCTATCTGTCGCTCTCGCAGGGAGAGCCGACGGCGACGGACTACGTCATCGAGCCCCCAAGGGAATCGCGGCTCGTATTCGCGTTCCGCGACGGGAGCCGCGTGCCGATCGATCCCGCAGGGATCGAGTTCACGACCAAGAGGCTTACCCCCGAAGGGTTTCCGCCCTTTAAGGGAAAGGGCTCGTACGTCGTGTTCCCGCTTCTGTTCAGGGACGAGTATTTCGGCTTTATCCTACTCGACCTCGGGCTTCTGCCAAAGGACATGTTCTCGATCGAGTATCTGCACGACCAGCTCTCGGGGGCGCTCAAGGCCCTCCGGACGCTCGACGAGTTCAAGTCGGCGCGCGAACACCTCGTGTACGCGGAGCGCATGGCGTCGCTCGGCGAACTCACCGCGGGAATCGCCCACGAGCTCAAGAACCCGCTCAACTTCATCAACAACTTTTCGGAAGGGCTTGGGGAATACGCCAACGAGCTCGAGAGCGCCCTTTCCGGGCAGGGGACCATGGACGAACTCGCGCGCGGCCGAGCGCTCGAGACCATCGCGGAGATGCGAAAGGCGCTCGAGAGCGTGCTCTCCCAAGGCAAGAAAGCGGACCGTATCATAAAGTCGATGCTGAACCAGGCGCGGGGCAACGCGGAGAAGATGGAGAACGTGTCGATCAACGCGGTGCTCCGCGAAAGCGTCGCGCTCGCCTGGCAGTCGGCGAAGATCCACGACCCGACGGCGACGATCATGGTCGACGAGCGGTACGACGAGGGCATCCCGACGATCATGGGCAACGCGGGTCAGCTCGCGCGCGTCTTCATGAACCTCCTGTCGAACGCCTTCTACTCAATCCGCGCGAAAACAGCCGCGACGCCCGGACACGGGGGAATCCTGACCGCGCAGACGCGGCTCGCGGACGGCGGCATCGAGATCGTCATCGGCGACAACGGAACGGGGATGTCGGAACGCGTAAAGGCGAAGCTATTCCAACCGTTCTTTACCACTAAACCAGCGAACGAGGGCACGGGGCTTGGCCTTAAGATATGCCGCGAAATCATCGTCGAGGGGCACAAGGGAAGGATAGACGTCGACTCGGTCGAGGGCGAGGGAGCCCGCTTTACCGTGTGGGTCCCGATCAGCGGCTGATGCGACCCGAGCCGCCGCCCGCGACGAGGGACTCGACCTCCGAGCGCGACACCAGGTTAAAGTCGCCGGGTATCGAATGCTTCAGACACGAGGCCGCCGTCGCGAACTCAAGGGCCTGCGCGGAATCCCCGCCGTACTCAAGCATCCCGAAAATCAGCCCTGCGGCGAAGGCATCGCCCCCGCCGACCCGGTCGACTATGTCCTCGATATGGTATTCCCTGGACCGGCGGAAGCCCGAGTCGTCCAACAGCGCCGCCGACCACCCGTTCGAGTCCGCGGATCGCGACTCCCTGAGCGTGATCGCGACCGTCCCCAGATTTGGGTACGCCTTGCGGGTCTCGCGGGCGAGCGCCTCGTAGGAACCCTCGTCAATCCCAAGCGACAGCTGAATGTCTTCCTCGTTCGCGACGAGTACGTCCGCTTCCCGCACGAGAACGGGCATCACCTCGCTCGCCTTTTTTCCGTAATTCCAGAGCTTCTTTCTGTGGTTTAAGTCTATCGACACCTTCAAACCCGCCGCGCGGGCGGCTCGAAGGGCCTCGAGCGTCGCGTCCGCGCTACTTGCGGAGATCGCGGGGGTGATCCCGGTAACGTGGAACCAGGAGCCGCCGGACATAATCGCGCCCCAGTCAAAATCCCCGGCCTTCATCAGCGACGCCGAGCTTCCCTCGCGGTCGTAGACGACGGAAGACGGACGCTGATTCGCCCCGTTCTCGAGGTAATACACGCCGAGCCGCCCGGGCGCGCGCCGAACGGCGGAAACGTCGACCCCGTACCTTTTGAGCTCGGCGAGGGCCGCGTCGCCAAGGGGGCCTTCGGGAAGCGCCGAAACGAACGAGGATGCGAGGCCGAGCCGGGCAAGCGAGACGGCGACGTTAGCCTCCCCGCCCCCGAAGGTCGCCTCGAGGGATGGGGTTTGGAACAGACGCTCGTGGCCCGGGGATTTTAGGCGAAGCATGATCTCCCCGAACGAAATAACTTTACCCATCTCGACCTCCTGACCGATCATCTAGATACGGATGAATGTATTCTACCCGCCGCGGCGCGTCAACGCAAACGAAAACCGCGGGCAAGGAGCGAGATATGGAACGGACACTAACGGAACTCGGCGAAATCGGGCTTATCCCGGTCATCAAGATAGACAATCCCTCCCTGGCCGCGCCCCTCGCGGCTGCGATCGCGGAAGGAGGGCTCCCCTGCGCGGAAGTCACCTTCCGAACGAAGGCCGCGGGCGAGGCCATCGCAAGCATCGCGAAGGCTCGGCCCGACATGATCCTTGGGGCGGGAACCGTCCTCACGGTCGATCAGGCGCAAAAAGCCGCGGACTCGGGCGCGCGGTTCATCGTGTCCCCCGGCTTTAGCCCCTCCGTCGTGGACTGGTGCCAGAAAAACGGAATCACCGTGATTCCCGGGGTCAGCACCCCAACGGAGATTCAGGCCTGCCTCGAGCGCGGACTCGAGGCGATCAAGTTCTTCCCCGCGGAAGCCCTCGGCGGACCGGAGATGCTCGACGCGCTCTCGGGGCCCTTCCCGCAAGTATCCTTTATTCCGTCGGGCGGCATCGAGCGCGACAACCTCGCTTCATACGCCAAACGGCGAAACGTCCTCGCGGTCGGCGGCAGCTGGATGGTCAAGCCGGCGCTTATAGAGGCGAAAGACTGGGAAACCGTCACCGCGCTGACCGTGGAAGCGGTACGAACTCTGCATGGCTTTTCGCTCGCGCACCTCGGAGTCAACGCCGCGAATCCCGGAGAGGCCACTGAAATCGCCAATGACTTCTCGATTTTCGGGTTAAACGGCAAGGACGCGGGAAAATCGCATTTTCTCGACGACGCGATCGAGGTGATGAAGACCCCCGGCCGCGGCGCGAAGGGGCATATCGCCCTGTCCTGCCGGAATATCGAGCGCGCCCTCGCCTACCTTGCCAAGCAGGGCATCCATGGCATCCCGGAAACGGCCCAAAAAGCGAACGGAGCCCTGTCCGTCATCTACCTTGACCGGGAAATCGGCGGGTTTGCCGTGCACTTGCTCCGCGCAAAGTGACGGAAAAAACGCTAGTCAGACGCAATCTTTTTAAGCTATACTTCAAAAAAGTATGGACATAGACCAGTTTCTCAACGAGACGCATAGCACCATTGACCATATCCAAGCCCCGGACCCGATCACGACGGACATCATCGTTCTTAACACGAACGAACGAAATCTCGTCAATCGGGTATTCGAGAATTTGCGCGTCTACTCGCCGGAGACCATGGTCGCCGTCGCCACGCGCATCATGGACCTCGAGCGGCTTTCGGTCTCCATATCCCGCTATCCGTCCATGCACGAGCGGGGCTATCAGGGCGGCCAGGCCAAGCCCAACGCGACCATCATCGACACCCTATGCAACTTCGGCGACGGCGAGCGGCTCCTAACCCTGCCGACCAAGGCTATCCTCGGAAAGGGCTTCCTCGTCGCCAAATTCCACGCCTTCGACGCGATCACCAAGGTCGCGCTCAACTCGTTCTTCTCGGACTCGGACATCCAGGAACTCAGGCAAGCGACCCTCAACATCATGTTTACCCTAATGGCTGAGGACGTGTACATGTCCCTCCTCGACGACCCGAACCTCGCGACCGACGTCCGCCGGGACATCGCGGAATCCCTCGCCGAGCTGTGGGAACACCGCCTCGACCCCCACGTCCTCAGCGTGGCGCCGGTTCTCGACTCCGTGTGGACCGTCCGCGACCAGATCGCCCCGAACTTCGGCACCATGATCGGCACGAGCGAGCTTCTGCTCCTCTCGATCGCCCTCGACGATACCTGGCAAAAGTTCATCTCCAACCGCCTCGGCGACGAGGACGTGTCGCGCGCCCTGGAGGAATTCCTCTTCGGGCTCTCGTACGAGGACATCTCGCTGATCCGTAAGGAACTCAAGACGCGCGGGATATCCGCCATCGGACGGGACGAAGTCCCCGGAATCGTCGGGCACCGCGCGGCGCTCTCCAACGAGGACCCGCGCATCTTCTACCGCGCGTACACGCAGCGCCGCAACAACGCCGAGGCCCGAAAGCGGCTCTCGTCGCCCGGCCCGAAAAAAACCCTCGAGGACCATTACATCCAGTTCATCTTCGAGCAAAGCAGGGAGCGGATCAAACATGGCAACTGAAAGACAGCCGTTCCGTTTCGGGGAAAAACTCCGGACGGTGCGCGAAAGAAAGGGATACACCCTTAAGGTCGTCGCGCAGGCGGCCGGAGTCAGCGAAAGCCTCGTGTCGCAGATCGAGCGCAACCGGGTTTCCCCCGCGATCGATACCCTGCTCGCCCTCGCGGACGCCCTGGAGATCGACCTTGAGTACCTCTTCGAGGAATATCGCCGCGAGCGACCGGTTCGCGTCATCCGCGCGGACGCCCGCAGGCACACGACGGAAAACGGCATCGTCTACGAGGAGATCGTGCGCCCGCTCGAGGACGACGGCGCCCACGCCATCGAGTCCTACTACATCAGCATACCGCCAGGAGGCGAGACCAACCGGGGATCCTACGGGCACCTGGGGCGCGAATTCGGCGTAATCACCGAAGGAACCGTCGAACTCCATTACGAAACGAGCGTCTACGTCCTGAACAAGGGCGACAGCATCTCCTTCTCCGCGACGGCCCCGCACGTCCTTAAAAACAAAGGCGCCGAGCCCGTGCGCGCGCTCTGGGTAGTCACCCCGCCGCAGCGCTTCTCCTGAAGCGCTAAAAGATACTTGTTTTTCCCAATAAACGTACTAGACTAATAGTCGACGTTACTCGGTAACGATACGCAGATTGAGGAGAGAACAATGAACGAAAAGTCGAAATTCATCGGAAAACGGGTCGTGGCCCTCGCGATCGTGCTCGCGTCCGCGTGCGCGCTCGCCTCCGCCAAGCCCAAGGACCCCTTCGAGGGCTTGTGGCCCGAGGCTCAGACCGCCAAGGAATACCCCGCCAGCAAAACACTGAAGGCAACGCCGCTCGTGGCCGGTCAATACGTCATCACCGGAACCACCGTTAAGGGAAAAAAGGATTCCGTCTCGAAAAGCCTCATCGTCGGCAAGGAAGGAAACGGCTGGATTTTCGAGGCCGTCGGCATCGATAAAAAAGGAAAGAAGAGCGTCATGCAGATGCTGCTCGTCGGATTCGACGCCGCCATGAAGACCGGCGACGCGTCCGGGATCGCGATCGGCTGGATCAAGATGCTCGGCGACGACGGACAGGTTCAGACGATCGAGGGCGATCAGCTCGCGTTCTTCAACGCGATCGTTAAACCCATGTACGAGAAAATGATCGTCAATACGGACGCCTACGTCGACGGCGGCCCGGTTACCGTCCCCGCGGGGAACTTCGCCGGAACCGTCAAGATCCACTCCACCGCGAAGATAATGGGCATGAAGATCGAAAGCGACAGCTGGCTGAGCAACGCCGTCCCGATGGGCGGTATGGTCAAATCGACCGACGGACAGAACGTCACCGAACTTCTTTCATTCGGCACAGACGGCAAGAGCGAGCTTCCGAAATAGGCATAAATAGGATTTTGAAGGGGAACCGGCAACCGCCCGCGTCGGGGCTTTGAGCGCCCAGGCGCCGGTCGCGTATCACGCGGGCTCCCCTCGCTCCGGCCCGCCTTAAGTCGCGCTCTTTCGCCTAGCGAAAACGCGCGATTTAAGGCATGCCTCCGCTACCCCTCTAATATCTGTAATCGACGGCGACGGCCTTCTTGCCGTGCTTCTTGATCAAATCCCGCAATTCATTCACCGTTCGCCCGCTCGCGTCATGGCCCATCTTGCGGTCAAACTCGCCGTGCACGTAGAGCTTCTTGCCGGCGTCGGTCTCGATGGAAATAAAGTTATTCCGCTCCTCGCGGAGACGGACTACGCTCGCGCACGCCACGCAAGCCTCTTTCCCTTTTTTCGAGAGAGTCATCTCGGCGCCGGCAAACTTCGCCGTCTCGAACGCGCGGTAAAAACCGTACAGGTATTCGACCGAGAACCCAAGATGGATTAATCCAAGATAGAGAAAAAGGTAGTCCTTGATAGTCACCCCATACGCGCCCATGCACGCAAGCAACGCGAGCAGCACGATCAGGGTATTCTTGATCCGGATCTTTTTTTTGCCGAGGGTTTGGATAACGTCCATGATAACCGCCTTATCAGTGTCCCAGTGTATCAATCGGCGGGCGGTTACGCAATCGCGCGGAAACGGCGTCGGGCCCGATCCAGGCGATCCGAAAGGGAGATCGCCGCGAGGTTGATGAATTCGGCGGTCGCGACGAGCTTGTCGACGACGGAGATTACCCAGGCTTCCTTATAGCGGGGCGGAATCGGGGTAACCGGCCACATATGGCGCGCGATGATGTTCTCCTCGCGCTCCGTGATATCGAAATAGAGGCGGGAATTCTCCACGGCGACGCGTGGATGCGCGAAGGCGTGCGGGGCGTCGGGGATGGCCGGATCGTCCGCGTCGTGCCAGTCGTACAGAAAGAAATCGTGCAGTAAACCGCCGCGCGCGGCCTCTCGGGAATTCCACCCAAGCGCGTCGCAAAAGCGCCAGGAAACCCAGGACACCTTCAGCACATGGTCAAGGATCGTCGCGTCGTGATGGCGGTATTGGGAAAGCTCAAGAAAGGCGGGATGCTCGATGATATCCGAAACGCACCCAAGATACTCGCGATCGGTGATCCCGCGAAACGAGGACAAAGGAACGGCTTTAGATTCTATTCGCAACTCCGACTCCTGTTATGATACATTAAACAAATTAACCGCGCTCCGGTTAGCCCCTGAGGCCCTAAAATCCCCATTTTTTACACAAATCTAATAAAGCGCTATACTGAGCGCATCATGGCAACGGAAGAATCATTCATGGAATTTATCGCGGAGCAGGCGGCCGACGCGGGGGACATCACCACCCGGAGGATGTTCGGCTCCTATTGCCTCTACTGCGACGGAAAGCCGGTCGCCTTCATCGGCGAGGACGCGGTGTTCGTTAAACCGACGGATCAAGGGAGAGTCTACATCGGGGACGTCACCGAGGGAGAGCTCTTCCCGGGGTCAAAGCTCTGGTTCGTCATCGAGGACCGCTACGAGGAGCGCGAATGGTTCTCCGCCCTCATACGGATTACGGCGGACGCGCTGCCCGCCCCGAAATCCCGAAAAAAAGGCCCCGGCAAAGGTCGCAAATACCTGATTTGACATGAAAGGCGCCCTATCCGACACTTCATGTATCGAATATGGATAGGAAAACAGACCACATTACCCGCGCGAACCAAGCATACTTCGGGCGGGAACCGGCATGACGCGCATAATCGTCGCCCTCGCTCTCGCGATCGTCGCGCTCCCAACCCTTCTTTTTACCATCGCCTGGTATTTCTCATCGCTCGTTATCCATCCCCGCACCCAATCGACGGCCGAATCCTATGCCGAAGAATCCGCGAAACCCTCGTTTCCGTCAGCGAGAATCGCCTTTTGGGATACGCGGACCGTGCGCATCGAGTCTCCCCACGGATACCCTCTGGAGGGCTCGTGGTTTCCGGTCGCGGGATCCTCTTCCGTCGCGATACTCGCGCACGGCATAACGCGCACGCGGTACGGCTCCTATAAATATATCGAGTCGTTCAGATCGCTCGGGTTTTCGTGTCTTTTGCCCGATCACCGAAACCATGGCGAAAGCGGCGGGACGACGACGACATTTGGGTATTTTGAGAAGGACGACATGCGCGCGTGGGTCGACTGGGTCTTCGCGGAATTGGGGGATGGCGTGACGGTGGGGGTTCACGGGGAATCCATGGGGGCCGCGATAGCCCTCCAGCACGCCGCGATCGACCCCAGAGTATCTTTCGTGGTGGCGGACTCATCGTTCAGCGATCTACGGGAACAGCTCGGGTATCGGCTCGCGAAAGACTGGCGGCTCCCGGCGTTCCCGCTTCTCCGAATCACCGACATGCTCTGCGGCATCCGCACGGGAGGCATGCGATTTGCCCGCGTATCGCCCGCCGAGGCGACAAAGCGGGTCGCCGTACCCGTACTCGTCATCCACGGCTCGGACGACGAGTACGTGCCCCTCCGGATGGCCCGGGCGATATTCGACGCGCGCTGGGCGATAGGCGGTACATGCGATCTTTGGATCGCGCCGGGGGCGACGCACGCGCAATCGGTGGACACCCATGGGGAAGAATACGCTCGGAGGATCGCCGAGTTCGTCGCGAACGCGAAATCGGTTACTTAAGCATCCCGCGGATCTCTTCTTGCGTCCAAGTATAAACGCTACCGCAGTTGTGGCACACGACCTCTACTGGGTCGGGGCCATTCTCCGCAAGGTCGGTAAGCTCTTTCTTCCCGAGGTTCATGAGGTGCGAAGAGAATTTCTCGCGGGAGCACGGGCAGTCGAACCGAATCTCCCGGTCGAGCACCGACGCGG
>DAOPXQ010000002.1:0-4031 GCA_035352395.1 Treponemataceae bacterium
CGCTCTCGCGCAGCGCGAGCGACTCAAGGCTCAGAGAGACTTGTTCGCGAAGGGACTCGAAGATGATGGGGTCGAGGCCCGTTCCCTCGAGGATGATATACCCGTAGGAGCGGTCGCGGCCAAGGAGGGGAAGATAGATCGAGTCGGTCCCGCCTCTGTTCCCGTCGCCGCTCCCTACGTCGCCCTCGACGCAGGTCCGTTCGGTCGCGTCGCGGTAAAAATCCCCGGAGCCGGATCGGTTGAAAGGCTTGGGACCCGAGGCGTGGAGCGCGACGACGACGCGTGAAAAACCCATGAGCGGGGCCACTTGCGTCAACTGGTCGCGGAGACCCGCTTCGTCGGCGACCGAGCCCAATCGTTGGGACAGATCCCTGAAGAGCTGCATCGTGTTGCGCAGCGTAGACAGTTCGCGCGCCTGGCGTTCGCTCGATTTTCTCGTCAGGAGCGCGAAGGCGCTGGCGAAGAGGTCTTCCATATAACCGCGCGCTCGCGCGTCGGCGAGTCCCTTAAGGAGTTCGCGGTGCAGAAAAGACAGTAGCACGTGCCATCTGTTGGAGAAGTCGTCCCATTCGAGGGTCATGTCGAGCCATCCCGATAGGGTTTGGAGGAAGAGCGGGCGATCGGTGAATTTGCGAAGATCGATCGTCGCCGAGTCGCACAGCGACGCGACCGCTTCCCCCGCCTGTTCCTGGGCCGGTCCCGGAAGCGCTGCCTCGCCCGCGAGAAGCGCCGCGATGGCGGCATGTTGACCGCCGCGGCCTGGGTTGCCGAGGCTCGCCGCCTGAGCGTCGCGCGTCGCGTCCGGAGTCGCGTCGCGCGAGGTGCGACGCCCGGTGATCAGGGGAACCTCCGCGCAGCCGCAAGACTCGCGGATGATCGGGGCGCAGACGAGCGGCTTCGGCTTATGCGACGGGGTATCGGCGCGGCCCATGAGGGCAAGAAGGCGCGTACCCGCGGCGTACGCCTGCTCGTAGAGCGGTTGATGGACGGTCGTGAGGAGGGGCGTGAGGAAACCCGCGTCCGGGATGTCGTCGAATCCCGTGATCGCGTAATCGCGCGGGCACGTGAGGCCGCGCTTTCGCATCGCCTGGAGGAAGCCGAGCGCCATATCGTCGTTCGCGCACGATATGACGTCGAACGGGACTCCCTTGGAAAGGTCGAGCCGCGCGGCAAGTTCCTGCCCCGATCCGTAGGTAAAGTCGCCCTGATACACCGAGAGCGCGTCGTCGCCGATCCCGTGGCGCGCGAGCGATTCCCGCCAGGAGGCGAGTCGCTCGATGGCGTCGGGGCTGTGCTCCGGTCCCTTGAAGAACGCGAAGCGCCTGAACCCGTGCGCGGTGACCAGATGGTCGACGAGCGCGGAGACGCCCCAGGCGTAGTCTGTCGTCACCGAGGCGTATCCGCGAACCGGCATACCGATCGTCACTAATGGGATCGGCCGAAAACCGTCGAGGAATTCCCCGTTCTCCTCCGGGGTGAGAAAGCTACCGATGGAGCCCGCGGTGACGATGAGCCCGTCCGGCGCGCTCTCGCGCGCCGAACCGCGGGCAAGTCGGTAGATCGCGTTGAAAAGGTCCTCGTTCCCGTACGGCGAGCCCAGCGAGCGCCCGACGAAGGTCTTGAGCGTCACGCCCCGCTCTCTCGCGAAGTTGGAGAGTCCCCGTCGTATGAGCGACTGGTACCGTCCCTCGATTTGATTTATCAGCAATCCCACGATCGGGCGCGCTTCGTTATCGGTTTTCATGTCCCCTGCCAGCGGACATTATCGCCCAGGCTTCCGCGATATGTCCAGTCGCGATCGGTAAAAAAATCACTTCCACTCATCGTAGAGCCGTTCGACGATCCGCGCGTTGTCGGCGAGCCGTCCGCCAAGGTCGCGCGCGGCGCGGAGGTCGCCGCGCTCATAGGCGTTCGAGAGGTCCTTCTCTATTCGGGTCCGCTCGTCCTCGAGCGCCATGATCCGCCGCTCGATCTCGTTGGCATGCGTCGCCGCGGTCATGGCGTCGGTCTTGGTTCCAGTCGCGCGTTTTCTCGCCGCTTCCTTCGCGCGCTCGATCGACTTGCCCCTTCCTTCCGGATCGCCGCCCTTCGCCGACTTGAACGGGCCGGCGGACGCGTCGCCGTAGCGGCGATACCAGAATTCGGAGAAGTTGCCGTCGTACTCGACGAACTCCCCGTCGTCGATCTCCACGACTTGGGTCGCGATGCGGTCGAGGAAGTATCGGTCGTGAGAGACGACGAGGATGGTCCCGTCGAAATCGGCGAGCGCGTCCTCGACGGCCTCGCGCGACGGGATGTCAAGGTGATTCGTCGGCTCGTCGAGGATTAGGAAATTCGCGCGCGAGATCGACGCGAGCGCGAGCTGCAGCCGGTTCGTCTCCCCGCCCGAAAGCGAGGAGATTTTTCTCTCGAGCGACTCCCTCGCGAAAAGCAGCGGGGCGAGCGACTTCCATGCCTCGTCCGCGGTTTTCGCTCCCGCCTTGACACACGCGCCGAGGACGGTATCGTTTCGGTCGAGCGCGTCTCCGTGCTGCGAGCAATAGGAAACGCGCATGCTTGGACCGATGGCGATCGCGCTGGATCCCGCGCCGTCTCGGGTACCCTCGCGGAGAACGGCCTCGAGAAACGTCGTCTTGCCCGACCCGTTGGGGCCGACGAGAGCGACGCGGTCGCCGGGCTCCATGGTGAGCGAGACCGCTTCGAGCACGCGCGCGTCCCCGAACCACTTGGAATACTCCGTGACCTTAAGCGCGATGTCCGCGCGGGAGCGATCGCCGCCGAAGGCTATGCCCGCCTTAGCGTCGGGCGCTCGCGGCTTTTCCGCCGAGCGCTCGCGGGTTTTCTCGAGCTGCGTCCTACGGGCGCGGAGACGCCGTCCCCATTTTGGGTCCGGGTGCGCGCGCGCGATCGTCTCGAATCTCTTGACGAGTTCCTCGAGCCGCGCGATCCGCTTTTGGTCCGCCCGCCAATCCATCTCGCCGGCGACGGCCTTTCGAAGACGTTCCATTCGGTACGCCGAGTAATTGCCCGTATACGACTCGATCTTGCCCGCTTCCAGCTCGAGCACGCGGGAGACCGTTCGGTCGAGCAGATACCGATTATGCGAGACGATAAGCACCGCCCCTGGATAGTCGCGTACGCACCGCTCGAGCCAGGAAAGTCCCCAGGCGTCTAGGTGGTTTCCCGGCTCGTCGAGGACGAGGAGATCCGGTCTCCCCAATAGGGCGCGGGTCAGCGCGAGCGCGTTGCGCTCGCCGCCCGAAAGCACTTTCGCCTTCGTGTCGGCGAGCTTGCCGAGTCCTGCGCCGTCGAGGTATCGCCGCGCGCGCTCCTCCGCGAGGTCCCCGTCTCCTGAGTCGTATTCCGCGCGAAGGGCGCCGTACTCGTCGAGAGCGCGCTCGAGAGCCTTTCCGTCGGCGGACGCCATTTCTTCCTCGAGCGACGCGAGCCTTTCCCGCGCCTCGCGGTACGGCTCGAGGGCGAATTCGAGCGCGGTGCCGTCGAACTCGGGGAAGAACTGCGGCACGAAGGCGGCGCGCACGCCGTTTTCGCGGGCGATCTTTCCGCTCCAGTCGTCGTCCTCGCCCATGAGTATCCTAAGAAGCGTCGTCTTGCCCGCGCCGTTACCCCCGATCAGCGCGACTTTCTCGCCCCGCGAGATCCGGGCGCTTGCGCCGTCGAGAACGGTCGTTCCCGCGTAGTCCTTTTTCACGTTCTGTATGTCAATCATGAATAATCTCCTTTTGTCGAACCAACCCGCGCGATGGTCATAAAGGAGAAATGGGATGGATAGGTTGCCGGAACTCCGCGGACCGAACCGACGGACCTCATGGCAAAAAAAAAGCGCGATCCCATTCCCCGAGGGGAGAGGGTCGCGCCGTCTATTATGGGATAACCCAAGGCAAGGTCATGTGACCGGATTCGCCGTTGGGTCTCCGTTTTCCGACGCGGACGTACCTCTCCCGTAAGCGGCGATCGTGGCTGAGGATCTAAATGCCATATACGGGTTCATTTTTTCCATGTCGGGTCGT
>DAOPXQ010000002.1:4131-29799 GCA_035352395.1 Treponemataceae bacterium
CGTGGCTGAGGATCTAAATGCCATATACGGGTTCATTTTTTCCATGTCGGGTCGTACTCCAATAACGTATTTTATATCCATCCAGTAATTCCGGTCAAGTGTCCCGTGACGGACCCTCACCAGACTTTAACGTCATACTCGCGGAGGGTCGTCGTTCGCATGTCGTTCTTTCGCGTCGCTACCATGGATTATTATGCGCAAAGTCATCCCTGGCGAGTCTGTGCACGCCCGTTTCCGGATCTAGAGTGAAGCCGCATGACTCGAGCGTCGCGCGCGACGGCGCGTTGTCGGCATCGGGTTTCACGACCACAAGGCAAGCGTCGGGCATCGAGAATACGCGATTGACGAGGGCAGTGACGATTGACTTACCGAAGCCCCGTCCGACGAAACTATCCTCCCCGATCATGTAATCGATGCTATAGGTTCCCTCGCGCGGGTACATGATAAATTCTTCCTCCCCGGCGGGCGCGCAGGGATAGAGCTGGCAGAAGGCGAAGGGCGTGCCGTCGCTCGAGGCGATGAAATGGCTGATAAACGAGAACTCGCCGTGCCTCTCGCGGATTTCCCTGAGCCATTCCTCGGGATCCGTAAACCATTTGCGGACGCGCTCGCAGTAGAGCCAAATCCGTATCGTCAGCAGGTCCTCGTCCTGGACGGCCCTGAGGGATATGCTTGCCGTCTTTTCCATAAGTCCTCCATGCATTTATCAGACTATAGCACGTCAAGCGATTTACACAACGATGAATTACCTATATGGTTTTATATAAAAGGGGAACGCCATGTGGTTTATGATACTTACCGTCGTGTTCGCGCACTTTCTCGCGCTGCTTAGTCCGGGTCCCGATTTTATCCTGGTCGTCAAGAGCGGGGTCAGGAACTCGAAGAGGAACGCGTTAGGCATCGCGGTGGGAATCGCGGCCGCGAACGCCGCGTACATCGCGCTCTGCATCGTCGGCATCGGCGAGATCCTTTCGCGGTCGCTTATCGTCATGAAGGTCCTTAAGGTTTGCGGCGGGCTGTTCCTGACGTACGTGGCGATTATGGCGCTGAAATCCAGGAAGAAAGACTACGCCTTTCTATTGGACAAAGAAGCGACGGCGCGCGATGGCGGAAGCTCCTTCATAAGGGAGTTTTTCACCGGCTTCGTCTCCGGCATAACGAACCCGAAAAACCTGATATTCTACCTAAGCCTGTTTTCCGTCGTGCTTACCGCGGGGATAGATATGCGCGTTAAGATAGGATTGGGCGCATGGATGACGCTGCTCGTGTTCGCGTGGGACGCGGCGATACTGTTCGTCCTCTCGAAACGCGCGGTACGGGGCGTTTTTTCAAGGATAGCGTTTTACGTCGACAAGGTCGCCGGCACAATCCTTGGGTTGATCGGCGTCAGGCTTATAGAGACCGCGATCTTAGAAGATAGATAATAATCCCTGAGTACGCGGACGGTGGGGTGGCGGAATTGGGAAAAACGCCGAAAGGCGTTTTTCCCAATGGAGCCAGGGGAGGCCGCGTGCGCTTTCGCTTTCGCCGCGCGGCGCGGGCGACTTGCCGCGTACCCCGATGACTCCCCTAATTACTTATACGCCTTCTTGAGGGCATCTCCGATTTTTTTCACGTTATCGAGCCAGTCTGGCGCGAGCGGGTCGAGCATGACGACCTGGGCGCCCGCTTCGTCGGCGACGGTTTTCGCGGCGGCGACGGGGAACTGGGCTTGCACGAAGATGGCGGGGACTTTCTCGGCCTTCGCTTTTTCGATGAGGGCGGAGAGCGCCTTCGCCGTCGGTTCCTTTCCCCCGGTCTCGACGGATTCCTGCTTGAGGCCGACGGAGTCGAGGAAGTAGCCGAACGCCGGGTGGAATACCATGACGGTCTTTCCGGAGAACGGGGCGAGCGAGGACTTTAGGTCGCCGAATACGGCGTCGATGTCTGCGACGAGCGCGGCGTAGTTGACGTCGTAGGTCGCCTTGCCCTCGGGGTCGCTTTCGACGAGCGCGTCGCGGATGTGTCCCGCGATTATCTTTGACGGTTCATAGCCAAGCCATGTATGGCGATCGACGTTCGTCTCGTGATGCCCGTCCCCGTCGTTATGGTCCTCGTCCTCGCCGAGTTCTTGCTCGTTTTCCTGAAGTGTGCGAAACGCGATGCCCTCGGTGCCGTCGACGATCTTGAGCGCCGGGAACTGGGACGCGACGTTGGGCTTAAGGCCTTCCTCGAAGTCGGTGCCAGAAAGTATCCATGCCTTCGCGGTCGAGAGCGCGGCCATCTGCGACGGGGTCGGCTCGTAGGAATGCGGGCTCTGTCCCGCCCCGACGAGTACGAGCGCCGTGACGCGGTCCCCGCCGATTCGCTCGAGGAAGTATTGCTGCGGCAGGATGCTGACCGCTATCGTCATCTTTTTTGAGTCGTTGGCGGTTTTCGGTTTGGCGCACGATGTAAGGCTTGAGAGCGTGATAATCGACGCGATCGCCATGATCATCGTGATCGTGCCCATGCGCGCGACGCGTTTTGCCGCGGTGCCGCGGTTTTGTGGATTGGTATTCATGAAACCCTCCTATTGGGAATTCCTCGCTCACTATATCGATGCTCAGAAATAAATGCAAGTCATTTGCATTAAAAAAAATGGGCATTATTTCAGGTCATCCCCTATATAGAACCGCGGGGGACAATATGCGAAAACCTGTTTTGGTCGCGATTATCGCGCTCTGCGCCGCCTCGGTCGCGGTAGCCACCTCATTTTTCGCGTTCGGGGCTCTGTTCGGGGATCGGTCCGGGCGTGCGGCGGACGATACGCGCACGTATGTCATGGCGTCCGAGAGATACCGGGACGGTGATCTTGACGGAGCGCTTACCGCCTTACGCGGGATGCGGGGGCACTTAAGGAAAAGCGCGGGGCTCGCGATCCTCGAGGGAAAGATCCTCTATTTTCAAAAAGACTTTAAGGGCGCGAAGAAGGCGCTGTCCCGCGTCGTGGACCGGGATCGCGGAACGGGCGCGGACATCTGGTACGCGCGCGCGCTCACCGCGCTCGGCGAAAACCGCGAGGCGGAGAAATTTCTCGCATCGTGCCTGGAGCGCGATCCCGGCGACTGGAGGCTGTTATATCAGTCATCGGTACTAGCCGCGAATATGAACGAGCCCGAGAGACGACTCGATTTCCTCAATAAATCCGCGCTTGCCCTTGAGGAATCGGCCAGGGCGTACATTGACCTCGCGAGGATCTGGCGATCCCTCGGCGAGGACGACCGCGCCTTGGACAATGTCCTTCGCGCGAAGGCCGTGACCGACCGAAAGGCGCCCGCCTATGCCGAGCTTGAGTCCTTTGAGCGTTCCCTCCTCGCGATGGCGGGGGTGCGAAAGTGAGATGGCTTCGACGCTTATCAGCGGGCGGGACGGCCGCTCTCATGGTCGTCGTTCTCGCATCCGGCTGCGCGACCGCGGGTTCCTCGATGTACGCGGATCGGGCAGCGCTTAACCGTTTCGGCGGGACGGACATTTCGGTGGATACCGTTTCAGTAACCCTCGATTACGTGCCTCAGCGCGACATCGCGTCGCAGATGGCGGCCTTCGCGAGATCATCGCTTGGCCGAGTCGTCCGCGCTGCGGCTGAGGGGGGCGATATCGCCGCGGGCGCAGAACATGCCGCGGTCGGGTCGATCGAGGTCAATCAACGGTCGTTCCTTGTCGGGATCGATCCGGTGAATTCCATTTTCGTTTCACTGACCGCGACGGACGGCGAGGGTACGGTTCTGTTTCGCGTAACGCGGTATCGGGTTGGTAAGGACACCTTGCTGTCCGCCGCCGTTCAGAGGGATCTGATCCGGGAAATTACCGGACCGGTCAGGGGTATCCTTTCCCGAAACGGGATTCAACGCGGGAATAAACCTCCGCAGCGCGAGAGCGATGATCCGTAAGGCTTGGAGATCCGCGTTAGCGGCGATCGTCGCGATATCGATTTTTGCCCAAGCGGACAATTACGCGGAGGAACGGTTAACGCCGGAAGTATGTCTACTTACGGTTGATGAGGCGATTCGTTTCGGTATCCTTCATTCAACCGCTTTGCGGTATGCGCGAATGGGCGCGATCGAGACGATGCGGCTGAAAAAATCCTCGATACGGGGGTTCTTGCCCAAGCTCGGTATTTCCTACTCCGAGAGCGACAACGTTCGCGTTGGATTCCCCGATTCCCGCGAGAAGCGACTCGAGGCATCGCTGACGCAGCTTGTTTTCGACGGCGGTAAATCCGCCCTTGAGCATGAGCTTGGCGAGATCGCCGCCTCGTACGCGTATCGGGATTGCCTTGAGCAAGAGAAGAGGCTCGAGGCGCGGATCGCCGGCGAGTATCTCGATCTCGCGCTGAGAAAGGCGAATCTCGGGATTCAGGATGAGCTGCTGCGCTCCTCGGGCGAGCAGCTCGCGATCGCGAAGGCAGAGTACGAGAATGGGGTCACTCTCGAGTCGGATTATCTTGAGTGCGTGATTAACCGCTCGGGCGTCGAATACGACCGGCTGCGGCTCGCGCGGGAGTATGAGTCGGCGGAGCGAAGGTTCAAGTTGACGTTGGGAGTCGACGAGGCGATCGGTCTCGCGATAGGCGGGTTCGTGCGGGAGAAGCGCGACGCGCGCGCCTTGTCGGAAAATGTCGACGCTATTTGCGCGCGGTCTCTTGCGGTGAACTCGGAGCTCGCGCGGAAAAGGGAAGACTTAAGGATGTCGGAGATGAAAGCGCGTCGGGGATATAGGGTTTTCGCGCCGAGCGTCTCGCTCCGATGCTCGCTGTCCTTCTCGGGAGAGTCGTTCCCCTTAACCGAACCGTCGATCAACGCTTCCGTAATCCTCGGTTTTGACAATCCGGCGTTTCCCGTTTCCTTCACGTCGGGATACGCGTTCTCTGGCGGGAAACTCGGAAGCGCGTCCAATTCCGCCGAGGTTTCGCTGCTCGACAGCATAACGTGGGGCGGGGAGCGAAGGCTCGAGGGGATATCGATCCTGCGCGAGAGGGGCGAATGCGAGCGCGCGGAGAGAGAGTCGATCTCGGCGATACGCGATGAGGTTTACTCGCGCGACGACGCGATGGCGCGCCTGGCGATTAAGGCCGAAAGCGTCGCCTTGATGGAAAGGAAAACGCGCATTAGCGAGGAACGGGCGACTCGCGGCGAGCTAAGTCGAGTCGACTTGCTCGAGGAAATGATCGCGCTCGCGAAGGCAAGGATCGACTTACTCTCGATCGAGGCCGAGCTCGCGAGTCTGGAACGATCGCTCGCGATCGCCTTGGATATACCGTTCGGGGAGGATCTATTTGAGATTAAATAGCGAAGAACGCGCGCGGTATCGCGCGAGACTACGCGTGGCGGCGACGACCGCGCTGATATTGTCCGCTACGATCGCGCTTATCGCCTCGGTGTCGTGCGCTGCGAACGGCGCGGCCCGCGATGGCCTTGAGCGCCCGCGCGTGAGGAAAACGGTCGCTCGGCGGATGCCGTTCATAGAGACCCTGGAGTGCTACGGGACGGTCTCGTTTCTCGCGAAGAACGACGTGACCGCCGTCGTCGAGGGCACCCTCGCGGAGCTTCATGCCCGGGAGGGAGACGCGGTATCGAAAGGGCAGAAGCTCGCGACCCTCAGGAACGTTCAGCTCGAGCTTGAATTGCGGCGCGCGAGGTGCGCGGTCGAGTCGGCGGAAGCCGCGCTGAACGGCGCTCGAATATCGAAAGACGACGCGCGACGCGGAGTCGAGGGACGCATGCTGTCCTTGGCGCGTACCGATATCGCGATTCGCCAGAAAAGAACGGAACTGGGCGACGCCCAAAAAAAACTCTCGGTTAAGAAAAGACTGCATGACATCGGCGGCGTCACCGATCAGGGATACGGCGACGCGCTTATGTCGATCGCGTCCCAGGAATCGGAGATCGCGGTCGCGGAGAAGGAGAGGGAGATTCAGTCGATTGGGCTTCGCGAACGCGACCTTCTCGAGGCTGGCATCGATCCTTCCGACGATCAGTCCGCGCTCGTCGACCAATTCATCGAGCTCAATACCAGGAGCTTTGACGCGCAGATCGAGTCCGCGTTGGCGAATCTCGGGAACGCCCGGGGTTCCGTGGAGTCCATCGAGCGGCTCATCGAGCAGTTAACGGTTCGAGCGCCGTGTTCGGGGATAGTCGGCGCCAAATACTTCGAGCCGGGTGAATTCGTCAAGCAAAACGAGAAGGCGTTCACGATCATAGACACCTCGAAGGTTTACGCGGTCTTCGCGATTCAGGAACGCGACGCCGTGAGCTTCGGGAAGGGGAGCCCCCTGCGAATCAAGGTTGAGTCGATCGACAGGGAAATCGAGGCGAAGATCTCCGATATCTCGCCGATGGCCGATCCAGAAAGTGGGAATTTCACGGTAAAGGCGCTCATCCCGAACGGGATAGGAATGAAACCGGGAATGTTCGTGCGATGCAGTATCCCTCGAAACGACGAGGTCTCCTGCGTCGTCGTGCCCGACTCGTCTCTCGTGCGAAAGACGGGCGACGACGGGTACGTGTTCGCGATCGCGAACGGCGTCGCCGTCCTGAGGCAGGTACGGATTAAGGCGGACAAAGAGGGGATGATTTGGACCGAGTCGGGCATCTCCGGCGACGAGGCAATCGTGGATTGTCCGTCGCCGTTCCTTAAGGAGGGCATGCGTGTCGCGGTCGATTAATGCGTCGGTTCCCGTCGCCATCGCGCTGATAGGGTGCTTTTGCTCGTGCGCGATCGCCACTTTCGAGAGCCTTGATATAACGAGTAACGTCGTTTCTTATGGGCAGACCATTGAAGGCGAGAGCGTATGGATCGACTTTTCTGGCATGCCGGAGAAAAAGTGCGTCGAAGGCCTAATCGAGCTGACTTGCGAGGGTTCATCGGTCGAATGCGCGTATGCCTGGGAAGGCTCGCGGGTTTTGGTGTCTCCAAAGGCAAGCTGGCTCAAGGATAGGAAATACCGCATCGCGCTTTCCGGGACGGTCCGGCTTGACGATGGGCGAAGGTATGAAGCCTCGTTTGAGCGTTTTTTTTATTGGTCGAGTTGAATGGATTCCTTGCGGTTAACGGAACGTCGCCTTCGATGGACGCCGAGGTTTCGCCGCGCGAGAGTCTCGTGGTCTCATTCAATAAGCCAATTGACGTGAATTCCTTCCTGGGCGCCTTTTCGATTAAGCCGTTTTGCAACACGAGATTCGTTTTTTCCGATGACAATCGGACGGTTACCATAGAGCCCGTTTCCGGTTGGTCTCTGAATGAGGTTTATACCTGGTCATTCGACGATATTCTCTCAAACGACGAGAATCCTCTGTCGATGCCGTTCGAGTCGCGTTTTTTGTCCCCGGTCGACGTAACGATACCGGAAGTAATCGCGGTTTGCCCAGTCACGATCGGAACGGACGTGAACGCTTTCGACGAGAGCGTATCGATCGACGGGCACCTCGTCGACGACCAGCCTTTTGGCGTCGTGTTCAGCGAGGAGATGTCTCCGTTAAGCGCGATATCGGCCCTTTCCATTGAACCTTCCATAAAGGGGTATTTCCTTAAAGACGGCGCAAGCGCCATGCGCTATGTGTTTCAGCCGCTTGAGCCATATGAGGCTGGGGTTAGGTATACGCTTCGCGTCGCGACGTCGGCGGCGGATGCGCTTGGTTTGACTATGCGACTGGAAAGAACGTTTCCATTTACGTCCCTCAATAGGCATCTGCGAGTTCTGTCCGTCACGATGGACGACGAGGCTGGCATTGAGGACTTTGGCGATCCGGATCGCGCGTACTCCCACGCTCTTGTCGGTGACGCGATAGGTATACGGATCTGCTTCGAGTCGTCGATCGGTTCCGAATGCCGCGAGACGGTCGTGGACAAGATTCGCGTGTCGCCCCTTTTTCCCTCGACGGCATCGTCGCCTTGCCTTATCGCGGCGCGCTGGGAGGATGGGGCGAAGGCGCTGTCCATGGAGTGGAAAGGCTTTACTCGCGGAGTCGGTGACATCGATGCTTTTTACTCCCTTTCGATTGTCGGAGGACGATCCGGCGTGACCGATGGACGCGGGCAATATATGGAGGATGACGTATGCATCGTTTTCTTTTGCCGGTAATCCTTATGGCGACATTCTGCGCAATTTCATGCGGAAGGCTCTTGCTTCCTCCTTTGGAAATTACTTCCGTCTCGCCGGGCGCGGGGGTAATCGATTTCGAGTCGGTCTCCGCGGTCGAGGTATCGTTCAGCGCGAATCCGACCCCTGAATCAGCGGAAAGGGCATTCAGCCTATCCGAGGACGGCTCGAGAATGGATGGCGCGTTGTCGGTAACCGGTAACGTCCTTCGATTCATTCCTCGAACCGGGTTCCGGTCGGGAAAGGAATACAGCCTAACCGTCGGTGACACGATCGAGACGCGCGATGGTTTGTCGCTTCGATCGGAATTAACCGTCGCGTACACGACGCGCGCCGAAAGCGTCCCGCCAACGGTCATTGCCATTGAGCCGGCGAATGGCGCGGAGCAAATCTCTGCCCCAGAATCCGTGACGATACGCTTCTCCGAACCCGTAACGAAGGATTCCTTGGCGCGCGCGTTGAGCGTCAGTCCCTCGATTAGCAAAACCCTTTCATTCTCGGACGACGGAGTATCCGTGACCTTGATGCCGACCGAGCCGTTTGCGCCCGGAACGCGCTACGTGGTTAAGGTAAGCGACGCCCTCCGCGATCGCGCCGGAAACGCGCTGGAGGAAGAGTTCGTTTCCTCGTTCCTCTGCGGAACGGATCGCGTCGCCCCGTCGTATGCGATAACGGTCGATTCCATTCCGCTCGTCCCAGGGATTCCCCTCTCCGTAGGCGGTTCTGATTGCATACGCATCCAGATGGCGTTCGACGAGCCCTTACCCGAGAACGCCGCAATGGGCAAAATCGTCGTTCAACCTCCCTTGAAAATGGACGTTAGGCAGGAATCGATCGGGACTGGAACGATCGTGACGATCGAGATCGGTGAGCGTCCCGTGTGGGGTAAGAAGTATGCCCTTCTCGTTAAAAAGGGCATTGCCGACGAAAGCGGTAACCGAATCGAGGAAGACGCGGAGTATTCGTTTGTTCGCGACGGGGAACGCTATCGCCCATTGACTCCGATAAAGGCGTATTTCGATATCGGGAGGGGAATAGCGGTGCCTTGCCCTCGTTATCGAACGCTATCTCCCATGAACCAGTATGATGACCTAATCCTTCCGGCGGAGGCTTGGCCCGTCGACGAGGGCGTAACGACGCGTCTATTTATCTTCGCGCGCGGCTCCTCCGAATCGACCGGGATTACGCGCGTGTCCGCGATGAGATGCGCGTCGTTCGAGACGACCAATTCGTGCATGACCGCGAAAATGACGCGCATTGAAACCGGTCTCGCCTCCGGCGATCTCTGCGAACCGGTCAGGGACCTCGTCGAGGCAGACGCGGACCTTGCACTCGGCATGGGTAAGGTATTCGTCATCAAGGTCGATCTGGAGATCGTGAATCGCGCTAACCGCGGCTTAATCAAGATCGGCGTCGACAAGGGACTTCGGGATGGAATAGGCAACGAAACCGAATCCGACTGGTCCGTAACGCTGGATAAGTCTTAGCGATGAACTCGATACTGCGGTTCTCCACGCGTCATCCGGTCTCGGTCCTAATGGGAGTGCTCACGGTAATCGTTCTCGGGATTCTCGCGTTCGCGAATCTTCCCGTCGACTTTCTCCCCTCCATGGAACCGCGTTCCCTGCTCGTGGCGACGGAGTATCCCGGAATGCCCGCGAGCGAGATAAGGGAAATGGTGACGATACCGGTCGAAAACGCGCTTGCGACGCTAAAGGGACTTAAGGGGATTTCCTCGGTATCCCGCGATGGCGCGTCGCTCGCGCTGATCGAGTTGCAATGGGGCGTCGACGCGGACATGGCGATGCTGGAATGCAAGGAGATCATGGACGAGGCCTACGGCTCTTTGCCCGCGAATTGCGGGAAACCGACCGTGCTGAAGGACGCGCGATCGTCGGGGGATACTTTGACGATTTCCGTGCGTCCGCTCGGCGGCGATCTTGCGCTCGCGCGCCGCATAGCCGACGGGGACGTGAAAAGCGCGTTTCAGAGGATTGAGGGAGTCGGTTCCGTGTGCGTCACCGGCGGTGACCGCGAGGAAATCGAGGTTCTCGTGGACCGCGCTGGCATGGAGGGTAGAAAACTCACGATAGGCGGGATATCCGATATTCTCTCGCAGTCGAATTACGAGTGTCCCGCAGGCTCGGTCCGGGACGGCGACCGCGAATTGCTCGTGAAGACTTCCGGCCTTTACTCCGACCTTTCGGAAATACCCTCGACCGTATTGTCGTCGACGGTCTCCTCCTCGGTCAGGCTTTCCGACGTCGCGACGGTGCGTCGCTCGCTCATGGAAAGGGATTCGTTCTTCATGAACGACGGGATTAAATGCGTCCGGATCGGAATACGGAAGAGATCGGGCGCGAGCCCGATACGCGTCGCGGATCGCGCGCGCGAGGAACTCGCGAAGATCGGGCTGATGTACGGAAGGGATTGCGAATTCGCCGTGGTCGAGGATATGTCCGAGAGCGTGCGCTCTTCGCTCCTCGGAGTCCTCGCGTCAGCCGCGATAGGAATGCTGGTTACCATGGCCATAATTCGGTTCGCGCTAGGATCCTGGTCTCTCGCGGGAATCCTGTCCTCAGCTATCCCGATTTCCGCGTGCGCGTCGGCTATGGCGCTTTTCGTGTCGGGGAAGTCGCTGAACCTGATGTCCCTTTCGGGAATGGCCATCGGCATCGGCATGGTAGTCGATTGCGGGTCGGTGGCGCTTGAAAACCTGCGTTCGGCCGCGCGGCGGGGCGCGGTGACGCGGGTCGATGATATCGCGCCGTGCGTCGCGGAGGTATCGCTCTCGAACGTCGCCTCCACCGTGACGACCGTTATCGTATTCGTACCCGTGCTGTTCGTGAAGGGCGCGATCGGGGAATTGTTCTCGGATCTCGCGATCTCGATCGTTTCGTCGATATGCGCATCGTGCCTTCTCGCCGTCACGTTGATACCCTCGGCTTACGCCATCCTGCTCGCGCGCGGTTCGCGCGTCGTGGTTTGCGACGGGACGATTCCGGAAGGATTGCCCGATCGTTTGTTCGCGCGATTGTCTTCGGCTTACGGAACTGCGTTAAAGCCCGTCCTCTCCAGGCGAATCGTCCCGATCGCGGTTCTTCTTGCGTGCGTCGCCGTCGCCGTCGTTTCGTTCGCCCTTCTTAAGAAGGAATTCCTACCTCGTCAAGAAATCGACCGAATCGCCGTAGACGTGGATTTTCCGGACGGCGTGACGATCGATTGCATGGAACGTTCCGTTACCGAGATATGCGCGCGAATTGGGCTTATTTCCGGCGTGACCGGCGTAAGCGCATCGGGCGGCATGGAGCCAGACGACTACCGGGCCTTAGCCGACCCCGGTTCGCGGAAGGAACGCGTAAGGTTGAGCGTCGCGACCCGCGAACGCGGCGTTCGCCGCCGGAAGATCGCGGGATCGCTGCTCGAATCGCTTGACCCTAACCGATATAAGGTTCGGCTCGCGGACGGGGATGATCCGCTTTGCCTGGCGATCGGCATAACGCGCGGGCTTACCGTCGTCCTTGGGGATAGCCCAAGTCAAACGCTGGAACTTGCGCGCTCAATCGCCCCTGGCGACGGCGCGATCGTGCCATTTTCCGAGGCCGAGGGATACGCATTCAGGCCTGACCGCGTCGCGAATTCCAGATATGGGATCGGCGCGCTCCGAGCCGCGGGAACGGCGCGCGACTCGATCGAGGGCGCTGAATCCGCGCCGCTGTACGAGCGCGGCGTCAAAATCCCCGTTCGGGTTAGGCTTAATCCCGACGACGTGAGCGGCCGCGAAGACCTTGGGAGAATAGGCGTGCGTAACGGGGCCGGAACGATCGTCCCGATTTCGTCGCTTGGGAAATTCGAGCGCGAGCGCGCCGAGCGCGTGCTGTATCGGTTCGAACGCAAGGACGCGAGGATCGTCGCCCTTGGAAAGACGGAGAGCGCCGGGAAAGGACAGTCCGTCGTCAACCTGACCGAAAGGCAAACGGGCGAAATGCTCTCGGACTCGGCATTCCTGCTCATCGTGGTGGCGTTTTTGCTTTACGTCGCGATGGCCGCGCAATTCGAGTCGTTTCGCATGCCGCTCGTGCTGTTGGCCTCCCTTCCCCCCGCGTTCTCTGGCGCCTTTCTCTTTCTCGCGCTGACGGGAAAGGCACTCGATGTCAACGGGATTATCGCGCTCGTCGCGCTTTTCGGCACGTCGGTCAATAACTCGATAATCCTCTATGAACGCTGCGCGGAGAAAGCGGCCGCTTTGCCGGAAGCCGTCTCGTCGGCGTGCTCCGAAAAATTGCGCGCGATCCTCATAACGATGGGGACGAACATCGGCGCCCTTCTTCCGTTCGCCATTGACCCCTGGGGGTTGAACCGGCAATCGTCTCTCTCGATCGCCATTATCGGCGGCCTCGTCGTTTCCTGCGCGCTTGTCCTGTTCGTCGTCCCGTGCGCGTTCGTGCGGAGGGTTGATGAGGCTGTATGATCGTCCCGTCGTCGCGCTCGCGGCGTTTCTTGGCGTTTGCGCGGTTTCGGCGTTTCTTTGCCGGGGCTTTGAGATCGGCAAGGGCGCGCCTTCAAAGTACGCGACATACACGATTCGTTTCGATTATTACGGGATGGATTCCGCGGAAATGGATCGGCTGATCACCGCGCCGCTCGAAGGAACGATATCCGGCATGACCGGATTGGTCGAGCTTCGTTCCATCGCGGAATACGGCTCGTCCGTGACCGTTTGCTCGTTTGAAAAGTCGACGGACTCAAGAAATACCTATCTCGCGCTTCGCGAGGCCGTTGACGAGCTCTACTCCGTCTTGCCCCCCGCCGTTCAGAAACCAAGAATTTACGCCTCGGATTCCGGCAGCCGTCCCTCGATGACGGTCTCCGCGGTATCCGGGACGATAGGGGCCGACGCACTTAGGCACTACGTGGAAAGCGCGATAAAGCCCGCGATCGAGTCACTGCGCGGAGTCGCCGAGGTGACGGTATCCGGCGGCGGCGTGGAGGAGATTCGCGTCGACTTCGATCCTGGAAGGATGTTCGTCGGAGGCGTCGATCCCTCCGCCATCGGAATGGTCGTTCGGGACGCGAATGGGCCCAGAAGCGCCGTTGACCTTACCGGGGAATCGCGCGCCGAGAGAATCGCGTTCGACGCGCGTATCGCGGGCGTAGACGAATTGCGGGATCTTCCGATCGCGACGAAGGATAGCATCGCCAAGCTTTCATCGCTCGCCTCGGTGGGGCGCGCGGTCAGGACTAGGGATGAAATTTCCAGGATCGACGAGCGCGAGTCGGTTTTCATCGCGGTTAGGCTATGCCCGGAAGGTAACGCGACCGGAATATCGCGACAGATACGCTCGATTCTGGATTCCGACGTTCGCGAGGATATCGACTATACCGTGCTTTCGGACGACGGCGAGATGATCGCGGGCATGATTCGCCGCGTGCTGTCGGCGATCGTTCAGAGCTTCGTTCTCGTCGTCGCGTTGATGCCGTTTTTTTTCTCGTCTACCAAAACGATAGGACTCGTCGTGCTGACCATTCCGGCGTCCGCGCTAATGACCTTCGCGTCGCTTAACGCGCTCGGTTTCTCGGTTGACCAGAACGTTCTCGCCGGCATGTCGATCGCGTTCGGCCTCATCGTCGACGCGCCGCTCGTCATCGCGGGAATTGAGGAGACAAAGACCGATCGCCGGGCTTTTCTCCGCGGCGTCGAGAGAATCGTTCCGTCGGTCGTTTCTTCGGGAATTACCACCATACTGGCGTTCGTCCCTCTTTGGTTTATGGAAGGGCTCGTGCCGGGCATACGCGCGATCGCCGCGACGATCGCGATAATGGTACTGTCATCGCTCGCGCTGTCATGCCTGTTCCTTCCATGTTTTTGCGGATATGGCGATCGCGATCGTTATCGCGGAATCGCGCCGCCCTGGATCAGGAAGGCAATCAAGAAAACGTGCGCTCGCGCGTCGTTCATGGGCGTCGCGACGTGCCTTTCGGATCGTCGAAGGTCCGCGGCGATATATTGCGCGGTAGCGGCTTTGCCCTTCGTCGCGTTTATCGCGATGGAACGGGATATCGGCATGGAGCGCCGCGACGATATCCTGTCGGCTTACGCCGAATTCGGCAGCGATTGGCGGGCCGAGTCGGTCGACCGCGCGCTGGAGACGCTTGTCCGGCGCATTCGGGCGGAACCGGGAGTTCGGTTCGTCTGGACCGAGGCGAAAAAAGGCTCGATGGAAATCGAGATTAAATACGACGCGAAGGCCAGGGATCGCGATTCGCTCGCGCGGTCGGTTTCCGGAATGTCCGGTCTCGCGACGCCCGGATACCTCTACGTACCGGACCTTAAGGAAGAAAAGGACGAAAAGTCGACGGAGATCGAAGTCGCCGTGGTCGGCGACGATTCCGACGAATGCAAGAGGATCGCCCGCGAGGCCGCGTCCGCGGCTAGTTCGTGCGGGGGGTTCACCCAATCAGTCCTTAATTTCAAGGAAGGGGAGTCGATTCTTTCGTTCGTGCCCGACAGGGACCGGATCGCGGGAAATACCCTAACTGTTGAGTCCGTCGCGGGGACGCTTCGATGGATGGTTTTCGGGCCGGTCGTCGACAAATGGGTGCGCGACGGAATCGAGACCGATATTCGAGTATCCGGATCAGGATTCCCGGAAGCGGGAATCGATGGCGTCCGTTCCCTGCATATCCCGACTAAGTCGGGAGGCGTGCGGCTTGAGTCGCTCGGCGCCATGCGCGCGGCGAAATCCCCGGGAAAGCTATACCGTAAGGACGGAAGGCGAGCCGCTTTCTTCACTGCGCACTTTTCGTGCGGGAGCGACGAAGTCGCGCTTGAAAACCTGCGAAAGGGCCTTTCCGGGATCGATCTTCCCGCGGGATACGCGTTTTCCCTGCCCCGGGAACTTGAGCACATGGGCCGCGAGTATTCAACCTTGATGGTTTCTTTTTTTCTATCGGTCGCGGGAATACTGATTCTGTTAACCGCGCTTTCGGAGAACCCTCTCGAGTCGCTGATAATCGCCTCTATCATCCCGGTCTCCGCTTCTCTACCGCTCGCGATTAGGTTCGTTTCCGGCATGCCGCTTGGCATGGGGGATATCGTCGGGATGATCGTGCTGGGAGGGGTAAGCGTCAATAACGCGATCTACGTATCCGAATCCGGGAGGAGCCGCATCAGTCATAGGGTTCGCGAAAAAATCCATCCCATACTCGTCACTTCCCTGACGAGCGTAGCGGGTTCGCTTCCTCTCGCCATTTTCGGGGAACCGGGTTTTTCCAGGGACCTGGCTCATTTCATGATTTGGGGAACGCTATGCTCCGTATTCGCATGCGTTTTCCTTTTTCCTGCCGTTTGCAGGACAAGGGGTGGTAGATGAAAGAAAGTCTCGCGAGGGTAATCGCGTGCGTCGTGGCATTCGTGAACGTCGTGGGACTTTCTCCCGCGCAGGATTATGCATTGGGAAAAAACGCGGGACTTGCCCGCCTTGAGCGAGATTTAGATCGCGCGTCGCTTGAAAGGAATGAGGCCGCCTGGAAAAAGATCGCGAGCGACGGATTGTCCCTCGCGATCGCGGAATGGGAGGCGAGGACGATCAGCCTCCGCGAGTCCAATCCAATGGAATGGAAATCGGAACGCGAAAAGGTTACTGACGATTTTATCGCGGCCTCCGAAAGGGAATACGCGGAATGGCTCAGCGACTCCTTTTTTAGCGAGCGCGGAATCGCGCGAGAGAAAAAGTTCGCGGCTGAATTGGCGCGACGGGCCGCGGAGTGGAGATTCCGCGATAAGGACGGTTCGGAAGGAAGGATAATCGCGCCGGAGAGAGCGACGGACGCGCGGGCTCAGTGGCGTGAGTCCGTTTCGTCGCCTATGATCGACGAATACCTCATTGAGTGGGAGCGCGAGAACGGCGAAGCGTCGTCGGAACTGCGAACGGCTCTCGCCAAAACCGGCGCGTCGTCCCAAGAGATCGAAACCGCCATTAGGGCGGGATTGGCAAAAGTCGCCGTATCCGCGCGTGCGGAATATTTCCGGGTCGCCGAGATAGAGGAAAACGGCATGATCGCGGCATTTCTCTATGACGCCAATTCGCTTAGGAAGGAAAGCGAGTCGCGCGCCGCCGCCGCGATCGCCGACCGTCTCGCCGAGAAGACGAGGGCCGAGACCGAGTCCGAGATGAATCGCGCGCTTGACTCGCTGGACGAGGAGTTCGACGGCGGCGACCGTACGGGGATAGAGATCGACGCGGAATCCTGGATGTCCAGTTTTCGCTCTTTAATGGAAAGCGCGATGGCTAAATGGGAATCCGCCGAGAGCGAATTCCTCGTAAAAAGGGCCGAATGGGAAAAAGAGACGCAAAGGGCGTATCTCGACGGGGAGCAATCATGGGCTGACGCCTTCGCGGAACTCAGAAAGGAACGCGAGGAATGGCAAGGGAAAATGCGCGATCGATTCAACGAGGGCGTCGCGAAGTGGAATGACCGAGAACGGGAATTGGCAAGAATGCTACGGACCGCAAGGGATGAGTTCGATCGCGTCTGCGATGAGGAGACGCGAAAAACCTCCGATCTTATCGGTCTTGAGATATCAATCTATGACCAAAGTCGATCCATGATGGAGATGTCCGTTCAGGCGATCGCCGGCTGGCACGAGGAGTGGGGAGATCGTTATGCCGAGGTCTACTCGTTCTGGAAATCGGAGGTAACCTCGTATTTTTCATCGGGACCGCTGGTTAAGGAGGATACGTCCCCGTCGGAAGGCGATACTGATCTGAGAAAGGTGCGCGTTTCCGAATGGAAAATCGCGGCAAGGGACATGCTCCAGCGCCAACTTAACGGGGAACGAGAGCACAAGATTGCGGAGATCGCCACGTATGACGTCAATATAAAGAAATATAGGGAAGATCAGGATTCCGTTTTACGGCTGCGGGAACGGCTCGACTCAAGAATGTTGGACTATCAAGGCGAATACGCTGAGTTGACGCGACAGCTGAAGGATTTGAAGAAACTCGAGAGCGAGGAGCTGAAGAAGAAGGAGAGCGTTGAGAGGCAAGTGGGGAAGTTTCCCGAATATGGGAACGCTTTTAGTGACATTGATTGCGCGAATACGACAGGGGCCGACATCGACGGCATCGTAAGGAACCTGAGAGACGAGCTTACGATCGAGAAAGAGAATCTATGCGAAATCGGGGACGCGTGGGACGCGGCCGATGGTTTGATTCGCTGGTCGGAAATGATCGACACTTACCGTAAGAAGGCTGACGGCGCGACGCAGAGGCTTTTCGAGATAGCCGGAAACGTCGCGGGTGCGTCATCCGGCGCGACGTACTATGACGAATTACATATAGAGTCGCTCAAGGCAAAGGCTATCTCAAAGCATTGGGCCGACGAATTGGCGATAGCCGAAGCCGTGGACGAATACGCCTCGAACAGAGGCTCAAGCGCGGAGTGGGGCGAGGAAACGCTGAGGAAATTGGCGACGGCCCGACAGAACTATGAATCGGCCGTCGCGGAGTATGACGCGGAGGTCGCCATGCTGGATGACGCGATGAGGGAGTCGCGGGAAAAGACCGAGGCGATGGAATCCGCGCTTTCGGCGCTCGCCTCGGCAAACGCGGAGGTACAGGCGGCGCGAACGGCATTGAGCGACGCGACTCTCGCGTTGAATGGGGTTGGGCTAGACGGTATACGGGAGAGAATAGCCTCGTTGGCGACGTCATTGAGAGAGTCGTGGTCTGACTGCGAGTCCGGAAAATCGGGAGAGTCTGCCGCGGCCCTGGAGTATTACCGATGCGCGAGGGAAGCCGCGCAAGTATCCGCCGACGCGATCGTCAATCGCTTGGTCGCGGGGCTCATCAACGGAAGCGACGCGGCGTTTGCGTCAAATCCCGCGCTTTCGGCGATGCGGGAGAACGAAACCCGGGCGTCAGCGCTTGCGCTCGCGGAGCCTGGCGCACAATATACGTCGCTCGGCGAGATCCCTGACGAATATGCATCGTTGCGCGCGATCGTCACCCAACAGTATGGAACGCTCTTGAATCCTTCCTCGACCGACGCTCAGCGGAACGTCGCGAGATCGATCCTTTCCGATTCATGGAGGGTCGTTTCGGCTTATTGGAACGAAAAGATACGCGAGCGCGAGGCTTGCGTTTCATATCTTCTGACGGGGAAGACGGGTTATGAGGCTTCCGACCCGGAATCGGAATTAGCCCGGGCGGAACGCGCGGATAAGTGGCTTGTCGTTCAACGGAACATTATCGCCGATGAGCTTTCGATTATTGAGTCGCTCGAGGCATCCGATGGTATCACGGCGCGAAAGACGATACTTGATGGACTTGCCGCGAACGTCGAGAGCGCGCTTGGCGCTTCGCCCGGAGAGGACCGCGCGCGGGAAATCGAGCGCTTACGCGCCGAAAGCCCCTATTTCGCGGTGCTTATGCGAATGAAAAGCCCTTTCGACGACGTTTGCCCCGAATGGTCGTCTTACCTGTATCGGCTCGAGACATCGAACGACGCGGAGTGTCGCTCAATCGCGCATAATAACGCGGTTGATCTATATTCCGCTTATGCCTTCGCGGCCCTTAACGCTGCCCATGAAACCTCCCTTGCCGCCGTCAGTTCGATGATATCGAGCGTCAATATCGATGATCTGCTCGGTATTGACGAGAATGGCGATCCAGTCGGTGGGGAGGGTTCCCTTGCCGTTTATATCGAAAGGCTTGAGGCGGCCGGTGACGGATTGAGCGCGACCGGTAAAGCGGCTCTGGGTAACTATATTCAGGGCGTGCTTGAGTATGCCGCTACCCGATGCGTCAATGATGGGAAGTCACGGGGTTTTGGCGGTAGCGAGTCCATCGCGGAGCGCGGGCGGGCATACGAGAGCGCGGCGAAAAATGCATCTGAATGCGGATCGTGGAAAGACCGCGTGCGCGACTATTCCGCGGCGTTGGATATCGCCCTTTCCGAGACGTTCGTGGGGACGGCGACGGAAAGCGAAAAAAGAAACTTTGGCGCATACCTCTCGGCCCTGCTTATCGAGAAACTTTCGCGCGAGGATCTGGAATCATGCTGTGATAGGGATTCCTTGATCTCCGTACTGTCTTCCAACGCGAATCAAGATATCGTCTCTTATAGTCGAATCCAAAAACTTGACTCGGTGATGATCGATGCCCTCGTGGATGGAATCGTGACCGCGTTTGGAAAGGGATCGTCGCCGGTCGAGGACGCGGAAAGTCTCGCTGAGTGGTTCATTCTGAAAAGGGGCGATCCCGCGAGAAATGCGCAGAAATACAGGAATGACTCGCGGATTCAGGCATGCATGAATGCCGATAACCTTCTGTCGCTTTTAGGCGAATGCGCGGTCGAGGATGATTTAACCATGCTTCGAGAGTACGCGGAGCGGGAAAATCTCGCGGAAATGCTGGATCGCATCATTTCCATCGAAGGGACGGAACGCTACAAACCGTATGTCGCATACGCGTTCGGCGGCGCCGATACGCTTCTGTTCTACGCCCTTAGCGAATGTTCGTACGAGGATTTACCGAACGCGCTGAAGGCGCTTGATGCGGCCAGTCCCTCGTATGGAAAAATCGCGCGGGAATACCGAAACGTCGTAGAAACGGCGAACTCATACTCGTCTCTCGTCGATGGGCCTGTCGGCGAATGGCTCGAGCGGGTAAAGGGAATAGACGGGAAGCCCTTGACGGAAGCCGAAAAGACTCGTTCGGCGAAATCGATCGACACGGGATTAGTCGATCTCGATTCACCGTTTCACGTCTGGCTTGCCCGCGATGAGCTGAAGCCGAACGGGTTAACCGACGCTATGATCGGCGTCACTGAACGATTAACATTGCTGGTAAGCGAGAGCCGTCGGATCGCGCTTGACGGATTGGAACGGATAAGCCGCGAATTAAACGACAAGAAAAGATCGGCTTATTGGGTAGCCCAATTCGCGGCCGTGACTGCTCGCGTAATCGCCTCCGATGATTTGAACTTGATGCGATCGGCGGGTATTGGCGATAGTGACGAGGATCGAGCGAGTGACGCATTGCGTATCGTTAAGGCCCGAATGGACGCGCATTCCGCCTATCTGTTATCGGACGCCTGCGCGAGAGACTCTCTGTCTTATTCCTCGCTCGATGGCGTAGTCGATCCGGACAAAGGGGTTGTGGAAGCCCAGAAAAACGCGCGGTCCGCGTGGAATCATTACGCGGAATTCAGGAATAGCGAATCCGGCCTGCGCGACGCGATTAAGCAGTCTATTGCGCGCATGGCTTCATTAACCGGTTCCGAGGAAGAAAAAACCGCCGCCCTACGAGCCGCGGAATCGCGCCTTCTTGAGGCAAGATTAGGATATGAATCCGCGGTTGAATCCATAAACGGCGCGAGCGCCGGAATGCAAGCCGCTTACTCCGCTTATAACGGGCGCGTTGATTCCGTTAACGGCAAATACGATATTGCGGAAGTGAAAAAACTTGATTTACTGAAGGCGCAAAAAGTCCATGATTGGGCGACGAGCGTATATCTGGTCGATCTAGGCCATTCGGTGGATTCCTCCTTCGAAACTCCCAAAGAAACGCTTACATGCGTGAGGTATGCGGCGAAAAGGGCTGAAATTGCCAGTAAGGTCCTTGATGAAATGGAAAGGGAATATGCCGATCCGGGGACAATGCGGCTTCCCCTTGACCCGGCCTATTCGTCGGCATTCAATGAGTACGAAGAATCGGCAAGGAGATACAATCTTGCGAGGGCGGTTAGGTATGAATCTGAATTGCGGTTGGAGTCGGTCAAGCAAGAGGTTCGCGAGGCGGAAAACGCCGAGCGCGCGGCGCTTGGTAGAATCGTCGTCGATGATGTAAGCCTTGAATCGAAGGAAAAGAAGGCGATTGAGTTTGTCGATATAAAACTCGACGCCGTGACCGGCGAATACATAATTAGCCTTGACGAGGGGAATGCCATTGCCGCCGATGAAGGGATCGTCGTTGCGTACTTCGGCGATAAAGTCGACGCGATCGAGCGTCTTGACGGTGACGCGCATCAATCGCGCGCGAAGAGCGATGCGATCGACTGGTTCGTCTCCGTGGCACAACGGGACGACTCGGAGAAGTATCTCGCCGATCTAGGGTTGGCCTTGCTTTACGCGAAAACCATGGCCGCCGATCGGAGTGCCGATTACGAATGCCTTTTTGGCGAGGGCTCCGGAGATGAAGTCCCCATGGTCGGCGTGAATGACTACTGGCCTGAAACGTTCGCCACGACCATGCACGGCGAGGATCTTGCCGCGGTTTACCGACAGGGTCGGCTTAAGGCGATAGAAGACGCCTACGAATCGGTAATCGGCGACGAGCGTTCCAGGCAAGATTTGGCAAAATACGCTTTGTATCGCGACACGAATCTGCGTAACCTGAAATTCGCCGATTCCGAGAAGGCGCAACTTGAAATGCGCGCTATGTCCTATGTCATGTCTGAACTTGACAATATAATCCATCGCTCCGTGAATGATGGGATCTTCTACGCGTCGGGTGCCGCCGTCTTGGCGCTCCCCGCCATATACTGCGCCCCTTTATGGATCGCCGTCGGCGCCTTAACCGCGCTTTCGTGGACTTGTTTTGATAAGGCTAATTCCATGACCGGGATTAAGTCGGACGTCGAAAGAAATCAAAATTCAAAGTCCGCTTACGCGGGCGCGATTAGGTCCGAATGCGAGGTTGATCTCGCGTTTTGGCGCGAAAAGACGGAAACCCTTAAATTGAAGCGGGATAAGCTCTCCGCGTGCGCGGCATCGGTCGACGACGGCGACGGGGATCGGTTCGCTTACTCTGATCTCTCCGCGAGTATGGCCCTTTTACTCGGAAGCGGAAAGTCGGTCGTTTCCCTTGCTGACGCGGAGTCCGTCTATTCGGAGCGCGCGTTCGACGCGAGCGGCGCAAACGCGGCTCGAAATTCTTTCGAGGCACGGGGACTAATCGACGCGTATTACCTGCGCGAGATGGAGGAAAAGCAAAATGGGCTCAGGAGAATCGCGGAGGACTCTCTTATCAAGAAACAAAACGACGGCGTATCGGACTTTTCGTCGTCGCGATCCGCGATGCTCGAGATCCCGCAGGAAATTAGGGATAGAATGCATGAACTGGCGAAACGCGCGTGCGACAAAAGTATCTCTCCCGAGTTGAGGAAAATGGCCGAAGCGGAATATGAATCGCTATCGATGGATCTTGATAATGGATCGTCGCTGGGCGAGTACGAGCGAAAGATGAAAGACATCGCGCGCGACGCTCTCGGTTCGGGTACATGGTTCATGCGCTATCATGATAACCGAATCAATGAACTGAATCATAGCCTTGGGAAATCAAACGCGCAATACGGACGGTTAACCGAGCCGTATGTTCGCGAGAATTTAGTCAACTTGGGCAATTCGATCATGCAAGCGTTGGCCGACTCCCATTCGTCGCGACTCGGCGTTAACGAGACTGAATGGGAATTTGCCGCGCGCGGCCTTATCGATGACCGCGATGAATGGACGCGCCAGTTTTCACTCATCATGAAATGTTCCGATGAGGCATGGGATGGCGCCGAAACGCGCGTCGATGGGGACTACGCGACTTGGCGCCAGACGATAAAAAAACAATACGATGACAGGGCCGAGGAGTGGAAAGCCGGATACGATGGATTTCTCGATTCGATGCAGCGTTGGGTAGACGAGCAGTACGTATACGCAGCGAACGTTGGATGCGCTGCCGTCCTTGAGAACTCGGAATCGAGCGTTGACGCCGCGATAGCCTCGGCGACGAGAAACACTCTGTTATATAGTGCGACGCGCGGTAATACGGGTTTTGACTCCTCGGAGTACGTTGACGCGATTTTTTTGGGGACGGGACTCTCTCGCGTGATGGATCTGACTTCGAGCATGGCCAGCGGGGTGGATTCGCGCGTTGCGGCGTTAAGAAAGTATTCGCCTTTTTCGTCAACAAGGACGACCGAAATGGTGGATGCCATCGCCGCCGTCGCTGAGATATCGGATGACATGAAAAACGCGTCGGCCGCGCTCGCCGCCCGGCAGGCGAAATCCCTCCTCAGAACGGCACGGGATTCCTTTGCGGCCCGTCTTGACGGCGAAAACGACGCCATGAGGGAGTGGGAAAGGGATCTGGCGCTCAATGCCGGGTACTCAATCGCGACCGAGATATCCCGATACGCGATAGTTGACGCGACCGCTTTGAATAACGTGAGGGAAAGGCAAACTCTTCATATATATGAGGATTTCAAGGCGGGTAACGCGAATGTGTCGGTCGGACTTGACGACGCGAACCTTGAAAACCTCGACGGGAACGCGATCATGCTCGTGCTAGCGAGGGCGCAAAATGAGCTCAAATCTTACGGTGAATCCATCTTCGGAAGAGTCGACGAATCAGGGGCGATAAAGCGCTGGCAAATCCCACGAACGCTGCAAGAATCGTCGGAAAAGGAATACGCCGCGATCGAGTCGAACGCGGAGACGAAAAAACTGATAGACGAGATCCAGTCGCTTTCAAAGAGAGATTATGAGACGTTAAGCGTCGCGGAAAAAGAGGATCTCTCGAGTAAGCTTAATTCGATCGTCAGCCTCAGGGATGGCGCTTTTGGCCATCATGTGGGATTCGCCCCGCTGTTTAATTCGGGTAGCGAACTTGACCTTACGAAATCGCGCGATCAAAACCTTAAGTACGGCGGGATGGGGGAGATCGGAAAGATCATACTCGACTTCCAGTGGAATTCATTCATGGAAGGCAAAGGGTACGGCGAGTTATCGAAATCGATATACGATAAGCGTCTTTGGGACGACCGCGGGATGTCCCTTAAGGCGCCGACCGCGAGGGGAGTCGCCGATTTAGCGATGAGCATAGTCTCGATCGCTTATGGAAACAATCCCTTCATCGGCCTAATCGACGACGGCGTATTCGCCATGATCGATTACGCCGGCGGATACAAAACCGTCGAGCAACTGGCGATTGACGCTTGCGTTAAGGGCGCGTGCACGGCGATATCCTTCGGCGTAAGCTGGGGAGGTTCCGTGCTTTCGGGTTTCGCGACCGGTCTTTCTGCGGTGGGACAAACCGCGGTGAACGCCGGTGTCGCTGGGCTTTCAAGCGCCGTCTCGACCGCGTCGACGGAGTTCGTGGGCGAGATTGACTTTACCAGACTAGGTACGTCGGAATGGTTTGACTCGGAGGGTTTCGCGGCTACTATGACCGATCCTCGCACATGGGCGAGCGCGGTCGGCAGTACCGTTGGCGCGGGTTTATCCGGAGGGCTTGCCTTATACGTCGGCGACGCGAACGCGAAATTCTTCGGGGGCGCGATCGATCTTGCGGGAAGCATAGGCGGGGAGGCCGCGAGATTCGGCGTATACGCGGCAAGCGCCCTCGCGGCAGGCGGTAGCCTTTCGGACGCGCTTGACGATATGGGCGGTATTACCGTTAATCTGTTGGATTTTGGTAGCCTATCCGATTTGCTCGGCACTTCGATCGCAAACGGGAACGCGTCGGGGCAAACGAGATTTGGGACTCTCGCCGAGAGGACGAGAGGGGCCGGCCTTTTGGAACTTCATATCGGTACCAATGGTATGTACGCGCAGTTGGGCGGAAATGGGATTAACGCGGGCGGCGCTTTTTATCGATTGACAAAAGGGATTAGCGATAAGAAAATCATTGATAGCTACGCAGCGGAGCACGCGGAAGACGGGAAGGGCGATGCCGCCTATAACGCCTATGTCTATGGAGACTGGTCTTCGGAGACGACGTCCAGGAGGATCGCCATGGGGAAGGACGAACTCGAGTTTCTCGCCGCCGCAAATCCAGGCTCGGTCGCCAAGACGACCCAGAATGGAAATGGCAGGAATATCGCCATCGTCGATACCGGCAATAGCCTTAATAACGCCGTCGCGCTTCAGCACGAATCGCACCGAGACGGCATATTTTCCGACGATAATACTATCGAAACCTCCGAGTCGGTTATAGCCCACGCGCGCATGGCCAGCGAAATGAAAAAGCGCGGCCTCGAGATTAACCTTGATGGCCTTCTCGCGCTCGAGGTTGCCCTCTACGACAAAGGCGATTTCAAGACTCTCTCCGCAATAGCGTCCAAGTGTTACGACAGCACTGATGATTTCTGGAAACTAACGAGTAGCGGAAATCTTGCCTATGATGGTAAGGCTAATGTGTATGATGAGAATGGAGTAATGATTCGAGAGACTGAATCTCAAGGCGTTGAAGGCAGTATGCTTGAAATATTGGGACTTGAGGACAATGATACGAATCGAGCAGCGGTTGTATCGATGATGATATCATCTGGGCTTGAGCAAGACACAAAAGGCAATTGGCTCGGGAAAGATGTATCTGTCAGTCGTCGGATTCCCTATAGTGGTACTTCTGTTTCCTATCTTGCTAATCATGTCAATTTGACTAAGGCGAATATGGGTAAAGAGATATCGCTGTATTCAATTGATTCACTGTTTACTAGTATAGGTGTGGGTAAAGAAACGTATCAAAATTACATAGAGAAGAATTACATAAGCG
>DAOPXQ010000003.1:0-28967 GCA_035352395.1 Treponemataceae bacterium
GGCTCGCCGGTGCGGGCCTGACGACGGTCCATTCCCTCCTTGAGTGCTCGGAGCAGCTGCTCGCCGGACTCCTTGGCCCCGCGAGCGGAAACTTTCTCCACACCGTGCTCCGCGGCGTCGACCCGGGCATCTGCTCGGGAGAGGCCGCATCGCGCTCCATGAGCATGGAACATACGTTCGGCGCGGACGTAACCGACGTCGAGACGATTCGCACGACCCTTCTCGAGCTTTCGTCCGAGTTGATGTTCAGGATTCTCGACGAGGGCGTTTCTTCGCGCACCGTCCACTTAAAGATCCGCTACGGCGACTTCACGACCGTCTCAATCCAGGATACCGCCGATACCTCCGTCCGCGACTCGAGCGACCTCTACGCGCGCGCGCTGTCGCTGTTCGGGAAAAAATACGAGCGCGGGAATCCAATCAGGCTATTGGGCCTCGGCGTGTTTAACGTCACTGACGTCCGCCTTCCCGAGCAAAGCGACCTCTTTGAGGGACCGAGGAACGCCAAGCGGCGCAAGGTGGAGGAAGCCGTCCTTTCGCTCTCGAAAAAGCGCGGGGACCGCGACTTGATCAAGAAGGCGCGGCTAGTCGACTTCGATCGCGCGGAGAACGAATGAAGCCGCGCGTCGACGGCGCAAAGAAGACTATCCTCGCGATCTCCCTCGCGGCGTCGCTGATCGCGATGAGTCCGCTCCGCGCGGACGAGATTCCCTTTCCCTCCGGGCTCGACACCGACGCGGCCTTTCTCGCGCGGATAAGCGGGCTCTTCCGCACCGAAGACCCAACCTCGATATATGACTTTGACGTGTACGACCAGAACGTCGAGTTCGTCCTCGACGGGACGTGGTCGATCGACCTTACCTCCGGACTTACGATGTCCTTCGGGACGACCGCGCAATCCCTTGGTTTCATCCTTCCCGTCTTTACGCAGGAAGTCGACCTTACTACCTGGGTTTTCATTAACCGGGAATGGTACTTCGAGGCCGCCTTCGCGGAGAAGTTCGCGAAAAACTCCGTCGCGTTCGGATACATCGGCGGCGAATCCTCCCCGATCAAGCACGCGCGCATCGGCAACTCAGGCATCGCGTTTCCGACCGACTATCCCTTCGTCGAGATCGGCGGCGGGAAGGTAATCGCGCCCGGCGTTATGGCTACCTTCGCCGGGGATCGTTGGAGCGCCGACGCGATCGTGCGCTACGACGCGGTTACCCCGCGAGAGCTTATCCTCAACGGCATGAACGAGGTAACCGACGAGTACGTTCCGGTAACCTCGTACGTTGACGGAAAATGGTTCGTGCTCCCGGACGAGACGGTAAACGGCGGCGCGACGGTCTACGTCGAGGACGACGCCGGCGCGATCGTCGAGTCGGGCACTCCAACAGCGGGAAGAAGATGGCGAAAGCTCAACGCGGCCGAATACGTCCTTACCGGATCGACGGGTACTCTGAAGCTGACCACGTCCGCCACGGGGGCCGTCGCTATTCTCTATAACGGATCGTACGCGACCGGCGGGGGCGCCGCGGACGCGACATTGACCAATTTCGTTAACGATACCAAACTAGCCTTCGACGGCTGGGCCTTGGCGCGATCGCGCGCGATGCCGGCGGGATACCTTCCCGACGCGGCCGATCCCGGATATGCCGCCGAAATGGCCGCGCGTTTTATCGTTCAGCTCGAGGGCCAATACGCGCTCATCGTACGGGAACGGGGACGATTCTCGCCGTTCGCCGTGCTCTCGCGCTACGCGGCCGTCTCGCCGAAGCCCGCGCCGGTATTCAGGTCCAGCGGCACGATCCCGACGTACCTCGGCGCGAGCGATTTTGACGGGGCGAACGTGGAGCTCCACCGTTCCGACGCGGGAACCTCGACGGGAATACCAACGGCCAGAAGCGCCGAGGCGCGTTTTCCGCTCGCGAAGGAGTTTCCCCTTCTCTACCTTCCTTCCTTCGGCGGGCAGAAGCCCGACACCGATCTCTGCGTACGCGCGAGATCCTGGCAGGAGATCAGTTCCATCTCCCTCGGCGCGAACGCCATGCCCGGTACTATCGAAGTCAGGCGCGACGGCGTGCGCGACGACGGGTTTACCTTCGACGCTAACACGGGATTACTTTCGCTCCTTAAAACGCCCACCTCGAGCGAGACGGTACGAATAACGTGGATGGATTGCGATACGACCGCGCGAAACGCGTCGCTGACTCTCGGCGCGGGCGCGCGATGGAATCCCTTTGACCCGCTCACGTTTAAGATCGCGACGGCCTTCCGCTGGAACGTCTCGCAAAACGGATATACCGATTCTTCGGCGACGAGCCCCGGCTCGCTCGTGGTCTCCGCCGGAACCGAATGGAAAGGCGACGACCTCGTTGCCAATACGGCATTCGCCTTCGAGCTCTCGATGCCCGACACGACGGGGTATTACCGAATTCTCGGGATGGATGACGCGGCGAGCGTATTCTATCCGTCAAAAGACTGGTACGAGCGAACGCCGACCGCGATCGTACCGGAAATTGCCGGAGTGACCCTCGATGTCAATAATCGCGTCGAGCTTACCGGGACCTCGGGTACCGAGCTTCCCACGGTTTCCGATTCGTCCGTGGGCGGAACCACGCTTTCGTTTTTCTGTGACCTGACCGGCACGGGCGCCTGGGCATCCGCGGATATCCTCGCTGGCTCGAAAGGAAGCGCGGAATTCCGCTCGGCGCGAACCCTAACCATCAGCTTGAAAAACGTCGGTACGACGGACGCTTACCGACTCTTTCTGCAGCTCGGCATGGGAGAATCGGATTACTTCGAGAACGCGGATACCGTTCGTACCAAAGAGCTTACCCCGCCGGCGGTGGGAGCGGGATGGAAAACGCTGGAAATCGATCTTACCGACGACGACCGAACCGCGCTCGCTTCGGGATGCGACATGCGGCTCGTCGCCGTTTATCCGACGACCGGCGCGACTCCGATAGACGTTCGCCTCTATTCAGGACCCTTCGAGACTATAGCGGCCGGTTTCTCGCCGTACCTAATCTCTCCCGTGCCCGTAACGGCAAACTCGGGCGCGTCCGCCCGCGAGGTCGCCGATCCCGCGAATCCGTCCCTATCCTCAAAATGGGCTTCGCTGTTACAGCGCCTTAACGGGGGGAGCGTGAATACCGTTCTCAAGGCCGAGTTTACCCCGGACGCGATCGGTCAGACATACTCACTCGGCGCGAACGTCGGCCCGTTGCCGATCGATCGCTATAAGACCCTCGCGTTTTTTATCAATCCGCAGTTACTTCCCGCGGACATGAACGGTACTAACGCGCCGATTAGGATCTCGTTTGCCAAACCCGGCACGAACGTCTTATCCGAAAGCACGGCGATGGAAATCTCGGTCGACGCCTCCGCGCTCAAGACTGGCTGGCAAGAGATCGCCGTCGACATGGACGCGCGAACACTGAGTATTGACGGAACCGTCATTCCCTCCGCGACCGTAACGATCTACGACCGCACGATCGAACCGACGTCCATTCGGATCATGCTCGATGACTGGTCCGTTCCCGGTTCAACGTTTACGCCGCCGAATTACGCATACTCCCTCCTCATCGACGAGATCCACCTCCGCGACCCGATCTCGTCGGTTGGGCTTAGGAACCGTACGGAAGTAAGTTGGGGTAAAAAAGGCGCGCTGCTCTCGATCGGCGGCGATACGTCGCCGTTCAGCATTATCTCCGATCCCGTGTTCGGCGTCGTCGCGCAAACCTATAAGGAATTGTCTTCCGCCGACCCGATCGTATCCGGAACCGCTCGCGCGGGCGTAACGCTGCTCAGCGCGAGAATCGACGGCTCCGTCGCAGCATCGTCCGAAACGGCGGATATTCTCGACGCCGCGTCCCATTCGTTCAGCGTGCCCCTTGGGCCGATCGCGATAACCGAAAGCTTCGCCGCTGGCTTCGACAAAGGCACGATGACCCGCAACGACGCTATCTCGCTTTCTGGTCCCATCGCCGCGTCGGCCGCATTGACGCTTCGCGAGGAATCCCGGCGCCTGGAGCGCACGATGGGCGGAAAGGTTTCAGCCTCCCTCCCGGCGTTGCCCATCGGAGGCTTTTCCATTTCCGCGTCGTCCAATTTCTCGCAAGAAGGCACCGCGCCCAAGCCCGAACTGACGGGCGTATCCTGGGGCTCGCTCTGGACGGATTCGTTCGCGTACTCGCTCTCCCTCGGCGAGGCGAACGCCTCGAGGCGCGCGGGAAAGACCGCAGCCTCGCTATCGTGGCAAGCCCCGGGGGAGAAAGGCTCCACCATGGGACTCGCGGGCATCTCGCTTGAGGGATCGGGCGAATCCCGATACGTTTCCGCGACGTCCACGACATTGGACGGCGTAACTTCGCTCACGCTTTCCTTCCCGTTCGCCTTCGGTTTTACGACCGTGACGCCTTCCTGGAAACGCGAGGCCACGCGGAGGGGATTCCCAGCGACGGGCGGAGCGTACTCGTCGGATACTGACTTTCTCCTAACTTCGATTTCCGGGCAATCATGGCTCTTCGGCGTCCCTCCGATCGCGGACATCGTCGACGGCGGCGTCGAGCCATCCCTGCGCGGGGCGGGAACCTACTCGCATGGCTTTACCAACAAATACGCCATAACTATAAGCAGGACATCGACGGGGCGATTATCCGATCTCGTCATACCCTCCTCGTTCGACGTCTCCATCGCGCGGGACACCGAATCGGACGCGACGGACGCGAGTTTCCTGGACGAGCGCGCGCTGTCGCTAAAGATCGGCCTTTCGGCGATGAACGTCGCGGGAAAGCTCGGAACCGTCAGGGTTTTTGATTGGTACGAACAGGACGAGATCGCGCAGCTGTACGCGTATGGCTATAAATGGGGAATCGGGTACGCGACCTGGTACGTGGACGCGTCGCATACCATATTGCTTTTCCTGAGCGACCAGGGAACGGTTTCGCTCGAAAACGCGTTCCATCATAACTCACCGGACGTCGCCGGGAAAAACAGGTTAACGAGCGACACGGCGCGCTTTATCTGGAAACGTCCGGGCAAGGGCAATTTCGTCGCGAGCCTTCTCCTCGATTTCGCTTCCATTCCCTCAGTCACGAAGCGGGAAGACTCTCTGTCTTGCACCGCGTCGGCAACCGACTCGGGTCTTTCCGTAGGGTTTGACGTCGATCACGTCGCGAGAACGCTTATCGGAAACAACGCCGAGATACATGTTTCATGCGGGTTTGGGTTGGATGGAACGGAAAAGGGATTGAAGGCCGCCGAGATCCGCGTTGGGGTCGGCGGCAAACTTTCATTCTAGGATAAGGCTATTGAAGCGGGGCGAAATACCCGGTCTCATCCCTACCGGAGCGGTTCATCAGATACGCCTCAATCTCGACGGGAAGGAATTTCCTGCCGAAGTCCGTGGGAAGGGACGAGGTCCACGAGATGACGTATACCCCGTTAGGCGCGTTGAGTATATCCTTGACGACGGATGAGAGACCCTCGTTTCTGTACACGTAATACGATTTTCCGCCCGTGCTCGCGCAGAGATAGGCGTATTCGCCGGGCGCCGAGTCGGGCGTAAGGTACACGGTCGAGAAGATTATCCCGTTATTGTTAAGGTACGCGCCAAGATCGTTAAGCCCATATTTCCTGAAGCCGTCGTCGCTCACTTCGCCCGTGCTCAAGAATATCACGGCGCGTTTCTTCGCCGCGTTCACGAGGTCGTTCGCCGCGAGCCGGAGTCCCATGTCAAAGGCCCAGGCGGCGGACTCAGGCGCCTTTAGGCGTAACGCGCCCCAGGAACCGGTATCAGGAGAGCCGGAGCCTTCCTGAACCGGAACGGCGCCGGCAGAAACGATCCTGAGAGTTCCCTTCCCTTTCATGGAAGCCGCGATCTCGGAGATCGCCTGTTTGATATCGTTGGTATAGCCATTCGAGCCGGGAGAACGGTCGATGAGAATCGTTATGTCGCATTCGTCATCCAGATACGCGGATCCGACGAGCTTCATCTCCGAGGCCGGGCGCTTTTCCTCCGTCACGAGAAAGTTCCTCGCGCTAAGGCCGACGATGGGATGTCGGTTTCGGTCCTCGACGCGGACTTCCATGGTCACCTTGGGGAATTTGTCCGAGTATACCCGCTCGATCTGAACGAACATCCCTCCGACCAACTCGCTCATCCGCGCGACTACCTGCACGACGTTGCCTTTATAGTCCGTGAGGAGAAGATTGCCGTTCGCGTCGGGAACCGCGCCCGTAATGCGAACGGGACCGTTACCGAGCCTAGCCGCGTCAAAAGACGCTCCGGAAAGCGGGTCGACGAGGCATACCCGGTTCATCGCGGCGATGAGGAGATACCCGTTCCACACCCGAATGGACTCGCTTTGAAGGATAGAGCCTTCCGGCAACAGGGTTTCCACGAAATTGCCGGATGTATCGAATACGTGCAGAGAACCCTTTACCGTGTCCGCGACGAAAATCCTGCCGTCAAGGATCGCTATACCGCCAGGCGCCATAAGCCCGGGGAAAATAGGCGATTTCTGCCCGAAGTTAAAAAGCGGATTTCCATCGGGATCAAAGACCACGACCCGCGCGTTTCCGTAATCGGTTACGTAAATATTCCCGGATTCGTCCACGGCGATAAACTGGGGCCCGATGAACTCCCCGACGCCCCGCCCCTTTTTGCCGAAAGAGCGTATGTAATTACCGTCAGTGCCAAGAAGGCTGATGCGATCCGCGGCGACTTCCGTGACGAGCATCCGCCCGTCGGCAAGGCGCACAAGGTCGAAAGGTCGGTCAAAACCGGTGATCGAACCCGATACCTTACCCTTAACCACCCCATTCACGTCGAAGTGGATTAATTCATTCGTACCGTACGATACTACCCAAAAACTACCGTCTTCCAGCGCGGCGACGGAAACGGGTTGCCTGAAAATATAACCGCCCTCGGTCTTCGGGGCAATCTGAGCCGTCTCGACGAAGCGCGCGGACTCGTCAAACCCGGGCCGTATGGTTCTGCGCTCGCGCACGACCTCCATGCGGTTTTTCAGTAAGTTACCGCCATACCCCGCGTCTTGCGCGAATTGCCATTGCTGCAGGGCTGAGCCCTCGACGCCGGTTCGGTAGTACGCCTTCCCGAGCCAGTCGAGTATCAGCGGCTCGCCGGGATAATACGACAGGGCTTTCTCGAATATCATGACGGAATCGTTAAACGCCCCGCGATAGAAGGATTGCACGCCCCTTCGGAATTCCTCGTAAGCAAGACCGCGGTCGGCGGAGCTCGGCTCCGCGAAGCAAGGTACCGCGAGGGAGATTAAGGCGGCGAGGCAGATTATGCGGATGGCCCCACGCGCGCGGCGCCCATGATGCTGCGTCATTTAACGCCCCTTTGCTCGTTGATCTCGCTCAAGTGGCGGGCGATCAGCGGATTATCCGGGGCCTTTTCACGCGCCCGCCGCGTAAACGTACGGGCCTCCGTTTGAAGGCCGAGTTTATAGTATACCCATCCGATGGAGTCGAGGTACGCAGGATTGTCTGGATTATGGTCGATGGCTTTCTTGCACATCGTGAGGGCGCGGGTCAGTTCGCGGCCTTCGTCCGCGAGCACGAAACCGAGCCCGTTAAGGACCGTCGGGTTTTCAGCGTCGACCGCCATGGCCTTCTCGTACCATTCCTTGGCCTCATCGGTCTTTCCGTGCTCGAAGGCGATGAACGCGAGCGAGCAAAAAACCTGGGGTGACTCGTATCCGGACTCTATGAGCTTTCTAAGCTCGAAGTCGGCGAGTCGCGTGCGGCCGGTCATCGTGTAAATGACCGAAAGCAGCATCCGGCACTGATATACGCGCGCGAGGTCCGTGTCCGCCGTGACGACCTGCTCCAAATACACGAGCGCGTCGTCGTAACGCTCAAGGCGCGCGTAGCATAGGCCTATATAGTACGCGAGCTCCAGGTTGCTTCCCGGAGTTCCCGCGGGCAACCCAAGGAACAGCACCAGAGCGTCGTCATACTTGGCGTTCCGATACAGTCTCATTCCCTCTTTTAACGTGTCCGCCATCTTTCCCCACCCTTCATGGCCCTTGGGGCCTACACCCTGAAAACCAGCCCGTCGAAGCGAGACTCGTGCCTGTCCACGGGCTGCGCGTACACGCGCGACACCGAGACGAAACCGTCCTCGACCGCCCGCCAATCCGAGCTTTCCGTGCCGTCCGTCCCGATCTCGCCGCCGACGAAGAAACTGTATGTATGGCCGTCCGGCGCCTCGCGCAGCACGACCGAGTCGTTATATACCCTGCGGGAAACGGTCGTCATGCGCGCCCCGCGATACGAACTGAGGGAAGCCGCATTAACGTTGACGAATACGTCCCTCTCGCACAGGGACACGAGTCCCTCGAGGTTGTCGAGCGCGAAACGCGCGAGCGGCTCCCAGAGGAAGGTTTCGTCCCCCGAGACGAGCGAGAGGGCGATTCCGGGCAAGCCGTTGAGCGCCGCTTGGCGCGCCGCCGCGGCGGTACCCGAAAAAACGATATCCGTCCCGAGGTTGGCGCCCCGATTGATCCCCGAGATTACGACGTCCGGCTTTCCGTCGAGTATCGCGTTAACCCCGGAGAGCACGCAATCGACGGGTAGACCCGAACAGGAAAAAACGCCGGTTCCCTCGCGCTTAATCCGCAAAGGTTCGTTCATGGAAAGGCCATGGGAAACGCCCGATCGGTTAGAAGCGGGCGCCACGACCCAAACCTCATGCTTGGCGCGCAAAACGGAAGCCAACACCTGAATCCCTTCGGCAAGCAGACCATCGTCGTTGGTTACGAGGATTTTCATGGATGGAAGTATATCATAAAACGCGGGCGCCGTCAGAGGGGGTCACTTGGTACCGAACGGGCTTAAAGCCGAAAATCCGCTCGTATTCGTCGAGTTTCTGTAAATACGACGGACCGTCCTTTTCCCGGAGTATGGCGTAGGTGCATCCGCCAAAGCCCCTACCCGTCATGCGCGAGCACACGAGGTCCGGCTCGTCCGGCAGGATAAACTCGAGGGCGCGCTTGACGAGCCAGTCGAGCTCGGGGCAGGAAATCTCGAAACGGTCGCGCAGCCCCTCGTGCGAGCGGTTGACGATCCGGGAGAAGGTGAAAAAATCGCGGTTCGTGAGGGCGGTAACGGCCTCGCGGACGCTTTCCGACTCGCGTATGATGAATATGACGCGCCTGCGTACCGATTCGGGGATATCGACAATCTCCTCGAGGATTTCTTCCGTAAGCAGGTTAAAATCGGGCGGAGCGTCGGGATCGGTTTTGACGACCTCATACGCATGGATGCATTCCTGAATCCTCGCGGCGAGTTCCTCGCGGGCGAGCAGGCGCGGCACGCGCGAATCGGTCAGGAAAACGGAATAGCCTTCCTTGGGAAAGTGAACGAGTTCCGCCGTGACCTTATGATGGTCGGTCTTCACGCAATAGCCCTCGCGGCTGTACATGGCGCACAAAATGTCCGCGCGATGCGAATTCGTCTTGAGAAACTGGGTATTCGCGCGCTCGAGAAGGGAAACGACGGTCGCGTCATTGAGCTGAGGGGCAAAAAGCTTCCGAAGCGCGAGGGCCGTCGCGACCTTGAGCGCGTTCGGGGTGCCAAGACCCGCGTCGGCCGGGATCTCGGAAAGGATGGTCACGTTGAGCCCGGGAACCTGGATGCCATACTCCATAAACGAGGAAATGACAGCTTTTACGGAATTGGCCCAACGGTCTTCCTTTCGGTATTTCAGGTTGGACGACGAGATCTTTTTCCGTTCGTCGAGCGATACCGAATAGAGCCTGAAATTCTGGTCCGGGCGGACCGATATGCAGAGAAATAGACTGTAGTTTATCGCCATGGAGAGGGTATTACCCTTGGCAAACCAAGTATGATCCCCAAGAAGATGGAATCTGCCAGGCGCGGAAACGATAACCTCAGGGTCGCATTCATACTCATTATGATGAAATGTGGCTATTTTCTGCATAGCAATATAATATGGTCAATATTGAAACAATTCAAGAAAAATGAATAAAATGGGATCAATTATGTCAATACCGCAAACTTTGCTATCCGTTTCCATTTCCGCGATTCTTCTTTCGTTGGGTATCCCGAACGAGTTCATAAAATCAGGGTCCATACTCCTTGGATTCGTGTCCCTGGTGCCGCTGTATCTCGCGATCCGCGACTCGCGCGGATGGGGACACGCCGGCTTACTGGGCGGTTTGCAGGTCATGCTGGTACACATCATGTCCAGCTTTTGGCTCGCGAATTTTAAGGAATTCGCAATCTTTACCCTTGGGGCCTCGAGCCTCGCGTATTTTGGGATCGGAATTCTGCTTGGCTGGTGCCTCCGGTTCGCCCTCAAAGGCCCCGTAAATCTCCGTCCGTTCCTATTCGCGGCCGTCTGGATGATTTGGGAATGGTTCAAGTCTATCGGGTTCCTCGCCTACCCCTGGGGCACGGTAATCATGACCGTGCGAAACGCTCTTGCCCTCATACAGATAGCGGACGTTACCGGAACCTGGGGGCTCAGCTTCCTCGTTTCCCTTTGCTCCGCCCTTATCGCGGAGGCTTTTATCGACGCGAGGGCAAAGACCCTCCGCGTGGCTGTCGGGTTTACCGTCTTTATCTTCGCGCTCTCGTTGGGGTACGGGTTTTTCCGACTATCCGAGGTTACCGAGCCCACGACGACGTTTGACGTAGTCGTCGTACAGCAAAATGGGGATTCATGGGACGACGAGGGCTTGAAAAAAGCCCTGATCGTTTCCCAGCGGCTCACCCGTAAGGCAATCGCGGAAGCCGGGGGCAAAAAGCCGGATCTCGTCGTTTGGAGCGAATCGATTCTTGGCTGGCCCTATAAAGAAAATAAGGCTTACTATCGAAGATTCCCGCAAATCGATCCCTTTGGGAATTTTATGGCTGAAACGGGAGTGCCCCTGCTCGTCGGCGCCCCGGTGGTAATCGACTGGTCGCAACGAAAGCTTTCTAATTCGGTAATCATGATAGATTCACGGGGAGAGATAGTTGATTGGTACGCCAAGAAACAGCTCGTTCCCTTCGCCGAATACATGCCGTTTACCGAGTATGCATGGGTTCGGAAGGTATTTGATAAGCTCGTCGGATTCTCGTCCGGATGGACGCCGGGTACGGAAATTAAGCACATGACGGTGATGAATAAGGAAGGAATGCCGATTGCCTTCGCGACCCCGATCTGCTTTGAGGACGCGTTCTCGTCATTGATAGCCCAATTGCACGATACCGGTAGCGACATTCTTATCAATCTGACGAACGATTCCTGGTCCCTGACGGACAGCGCGGAATATCAGCACTGCAACATAGCGGGATTTAGGACGGTTGAGCTGCGAACGCCGATGATCCGTTCGACAAACGCGGGATATACCGTCGTGATCGATACCAAGGGCAGGATCGTTTCGGATCTCCCCCTTTTCACCGAGGGCGCGCGTTTCGTATCGATTCCGATTTACCCGCACGTCACCACGTTTTATGCCCGATTCGGGGATTGGCTGCCCGCCCTTGCCGGAATCGTCCTTGCTTTGTATGCGCTTATTTCAACCATAATTGACAGGCGGAGGGCTTTGCGTTAACCTTCCTTTAATGCAGGTTAACAAGACGCCAGCTACCAGAGCAGGGATACTATCAATTCTCAGAGCCTCTCCCGTTCCCGTCTCGGGGGAATCCATGGCGCAAGCCCTGGGTAAAACCCGGGTCGCGGTATGGAAAGCGATACAATCGCTTAATGCCGCGGGATACGGGATCGTAGCGGGGAATGACGGGTACACCCTGCTTCGGGACATTCAGGACAGCCTTGAGGCTTGGGAATTCGACGCTAATGCGGGCCCGATGTTTCATTTTTCGATAACGGATTCTACGATGGAACATGCCAGGGATCAGGCGCTCGCGGGCGCCGAGGTAGGCACCGTGGTCACGGCGGATAGCCAGCGCTCAGGGCGCGGAACCGACGGCAAAAACTGGGCTTCCCCTTCCGGCGGGCTTTTTTTCACCTTGATAACCCGCCCCTCGCTTAATCTTGCGTACAACCATCTACCGGTACTCGCGGCGCAATGCGCGCTTGCGCGGACATCCGCCAGGCTTACGCGAAACCCGCTATTGCCCGTTTGGCCGAACGATCTCTTCATCCTTTCACCGGAAGACCGCGGAAAGGCGGGAGGGATTCTCCCGGAAATTCTTTCCTCGGGCAGCGAGATTCGATTCGAGAATCTCGGCATCGGGATAAACACGCGATCCAAGCCCGACGAACCGAACGCGTCCGCGATCGACGTTTCGCGCCACGCGCTGTTAGCGGCATTTCTCTCGGAATTCACCGATGAAGTTTTCAGCCCGCGCGAGGTCATGGCCGAATGGAACGCGCTCTGTCCCGAGGTGGGGAAACCCATCGAGTACTGCCGTAAGGGCCGCGCCGAAACGCTCCATGGGACCTTTCTCGGGGTGGACGCGCGCGGATGGGCGAATATTGCCGACGCCAAAGAAACGGAAGCCTTTCCTCCGGGAAGCATAATCACCATACGAAAAGGAATGAACCAATGAAACAGAAACCGGTCAAATCAGTCTTTACCGCCCTCTTCGCCGCGCTGATCTGCGCGGGCTCGGTCATCGCGATCCCGATCGGGCCCGTTCCGATAACCCTCCAGAACGCGTTCGCCATCATGGCGGGGCTGTTGCTCGGGCCGCTCCAGGGAGCCGGCGCCGTCGGGCTTTTCCTGCTCGCGGGCGCTCTCGGGCTTCCGGTATTCTCCGGCGGTAAGGGTGGTCTCGCCATCATCACGGGACCGACCGGCGGATACCTCGCAGGATACTTCATCGGCGCGCTCGTCGCGGGATTCGCCCTTGAGCGCGCGAAGGAAAAAAAGGGCCCGATAACGATCCCATTTATCGTCAGCGCCGCGATCGCGGGCTTCGCCTGCATCTATATCCCGGGTATTCTTGTCCTTAAGAAAACGCTTGGGATTTCCCTCGTCGACGCGCTCGTAAAGGGCTTTATTCCGTTTCTCGCCGGCGACGCGATCAAGATCGCCGTCCTGATACCCATCACGTATAAGCTGCGACCCATCGTCGCTCGGTACCTCAGTCCCGATGCTTGAGGTTCGCGATGTTTCACGGCGCTTTCCCGACCGAGCCGAACCGGCCCTCTCCGGGGTAACCTTCTCCGTCGCGCGCGGCGAATGCGTCGTCATCGGCGGGGCCAATGGCTCCGGCAAGAGCGCCCTGATGCGCATCATCGCGGGGCTCGACGAGCCATCGGGCGGAGAGGTCACCGTAATCGGGGCCGAAGGCAAACCCGCCCGCGTCGGGCTCGTATTCCAGGACGCCGATGCGCAGATACTCGGCGACACCCCGCTTGAGGACGTTGAATTCGGCCCGAGGAACCTTGGGCTTTCCCGTAAGGAAGCCCGAGAGGCCGCCCTACGGGCCCTTGAGCGCGCCGGGCTCGCGGGCAAGGAAGGCCTTCCCGCGCGAAACCTCTCGGGAGGCGAAAAGCGCCGACTCGCCGTCGCGGGTGTCCTCGCGATGGACGCCGAACTCATCATCTTCGACGAGCCCTACGCGAACCTCGACTGGCCCGGCGTCGTCCAGGTGAACGCCATCATCCGGACCCTAAAGAACGAGGGCAAAACGATCATCATTCTGACGCATGAGCTCGAAAAGATACTCGCCCTTGCCGAGAGGCTTCTGATCCTGTTCCGGGGCAAACTTGCGTTCGACGGCTTGCCGGACAAAGCCCTTTCCTCTGGCCGCCTCGCCGATTGGGGGATTAAAAACCCGATCGCGAGCTACGCGACGAGCGCGGATCTTCTATGGATATAGCGCTTTTTTCCTACCGCCCCATTCAAACCCCGATTCATCGCGTTCCCGCGACCGTCAAGCTCGCGATCATGCTGACGCTCGACATCGCGATTTTTTCGTGTCCCTTGACGATACTCGCGCCTATACTTGGCGGAATTACGCTTTTTCTCGCGATAACCGCCCTTGTCGCGCGTCTTAGACCGGCGGTCGCCCTGAAAAACCTGCGAATTCTGCTTTCTTTTGGAATTTTTATCGTTTTATTCAAATTCGCCTTCGTCGCGCATAACCCAGAATCCATTCGTTCGGGGTTATTGGACACCGGCATATACCTTTGGCAACTGGGAACGGTACTATTTACCGGGTCTATTTTCTACGAAACCACGAGCAGTCTCGAGATTCACCATGCGCTTTCCGCCATCCAGAACGTAATAGCTTACGGTTTTAATCTTATTACCCGCAAAAAAGCGCGAGTTCCGGACATTGCTCTCCAACTTTCGCTGACCATTCACTTTATCCCCCGAATCTTCTCCGCCTGGAATGCCTTGAACGACGCGTGGGATGCCCGTGGGGGAAATCGCAACAAGAATTTTGCGTCATATCTCAGGCGAATTAACCATCTTGTCCCGTTATTAATAGCGAAACTTCTTACTGTAGCTATAGATACCGATCTCGCCGTAAAAAACCGATCATAAAAAAAACTCACATTTTTTTCTTGTAAAACACCAGCAATAGTGGTATAGTGACAATCGTCAACAAGATACACCATATCTAGCACCATATATATAGAGTAAAAAGAGGTTTTGATGCGTTGCCCCCATTGCGGCAGTTTTGACGACAAAGTTATCGAGTCCCGAACCCTCGCAAATGGAGACAGCATACGGCGCAGGCGCGAGTGTATCGCCTGCGGCTATCGTTTTACCAGCTATGAGCGGATCGAGGAAAAGCCATTCATGGTTATCAAGCGCGACGGACGGCGTGAGCCTTTCGACCGCGTAAAATTGGAGCACGGCATCCAGCGAGCGTTGGAAAAACGCCCGGTGTCCAGCATGTCCGTGGAGAACATCGTTAACGAGATTTAGGACCTTGCCGTGATTACGGGCAAGGCCGCGCATGAAATACCGACCTCAACGCTCGGGGAGCTCGTGCTCTCCAAACTATACGAGGTGGATAAGGTCGCTTACATCAGGTTCGCGTCCGTATATCGACATTTCGAAAACATGGAAGAATTCATCGCGGAAGTTAATAAAGTGGGAGGGGAACATGGAGACGCAATCTGAACAGCAGGAACAGGGAGTATTTCCTGAATGGAAGCATTTTCTCGGCACGTCGAAAGACCCGGAGGCGACGTCGTTCATCAGGAACGTCGTCAAACGGTCAGGCGAAATCATGGGATACGACCGAGCGAAGATCGAGCACGCCATCGATAAGGCGATTCAGGCGGTCGAGGGTCACGCGAACCCCGACCGCGCGCGGCTCCTGACGGATCGCGTGGAGGAAAACCTCCGCGCGCTCATGGCGGGCCGTCACGCCCACTCGATCCCGGCGATCGAGGAGATCCAGGATATCGTGGAGTCCGTGCTCATCGAGGAAAAGGAAGTTCAGGTCGCGAAGGCCTACATCCTGTACCGCGCGAGGCACGAGGCGATCCGCGATACCGAGCGGCTTATGCTCGACATCGACGACACGATGAACGGCTATCTTTCGCAGTCGGATTGGCGCGTCAAGGAAAACGCGAACGTCAACTTCTCGCTCGGCGGCCTTATCCTGCACAATTCGGGAACCATCACGGCGAACTACTGGCTCAAGAACATATACCCCGAGGAAGTCGCCGAGGCGCACCGCTCCGCGGCGTTCCATATCCACGACCTTTCGATGTTCTCCGGGTACTGCGCGGGCTGGTCCCTCAGGCAGCTCATCGCCGAGGGCCTCGGCGGTGTTCCGGACAAGATCACGTCCAAGCCCCCCCGTCACCTCTCGACCCTGATCCAGCAGATCGTCAACTTCCTCGGCATCATGCAGAACGAATGGGCCGGAGCGCAGGCGTTCAGCTCGTTCGACACCTACCTCGCGCCCTTCGTCAAGAAGGACAACCTCAGCGACAAGGAAGTTAAGCAGTGCCTGCAGAGCTTCATTTACGGGGTTAACACGCCGAGCCGCTGGGGTAGCCAGGCGCCCTTCACGAACATCACGCTCGACTGGAACTGCCCGGCCGACCTCGCGGATAAAAAGGCCACCGTCGGCGGCGGCGAGATGCCCTTTACCTACGGCGACTGCCAGAAGGAAATGGACAGCATCAACCGCATCTTCATCGAGCTGATGCTCGAGGGCGACGCCGCGGGGCGCGGGTTCCAGTACCCGATCCCGACGTACAACATCACCCGGGACTTCGACTGGACGAGCGGCAACGCGCAACTCCTTTTCGAGATGACCGCGCGCTACGGTACGCCCTACTTCCAGAACTTCATCAACTCGGACCTTAACCCGAGCGACGTGCGCTCCATGTGCTGCCGCCTGCAGCTCGACAAGCGCGAGCTTCGCAAGCGCGGCGGCGGCCTCTTCGGCTCCGACGAGTTCACCGGGTCCATCGGCGTCGTCACGATCAACATGCCGCAGATCGGCTATCTCGCGAAGAGCGAGGCTCAGTACTTCGCGCGGCTCGACTTCCTGATGGAACAGGCGCGCATTAGCCTGCAGCTCAAGCGCAAGGTGATCGAGCGACTCCTCGACGGCGGGCTCTTCCCGTACACGAGGCGTTACCTCCGCAACCTGAACAACCATTTCTCCACGATCGGAATCTGCGGCATGAACGAATCGTGCCTGAACTTCCTCGGGGTGGACATCGTCGACCAGCGCGGAAAGGCCTTCGCGGAAAAGGTGCTCGTTCACATGCGGCAGAAGCTCGCGGACTTCCAGGAGACGACCGGCGAGCTCTTCAACCTGGAGGCGACTCCCGCCGAAAGCACCTCGTATCGCCTGGCGCGCCACGACACGAAGAAATACCCGGACATCATCACGTCGGGCACCGACGACCCGTTCTACACGAACTCGAGCCAGCTGCCCGTCGGCTACACGAGCGACATCTTCGAGGCGCTTGACCACCAGGAGGCGCTCCAGACGAAGTACACCGGCGGTACCGTGTTCCACATCTTCCTCGGCGAGGCTGTTAAGGACTGGGAGTCCTGCCGCGACCTCGTAAAGTCCGTCGCGTCTAACTACCGCATCCCGTACTTCTCCGTCTCGCCGACCTTCTCCGTATGCCCGATTCACGGGTACATCAACGGAGAGCATTTCGAGTGCCCGACCTGCAAGGCCGAGCGCGAGGAAGTCCTCGTCGGACGGCTCGCGGAACTCGAGGCCGAGCGCAAGTCCGCGGTGGCGGGCGACGGCCGAAACGAGTAAAAAAATTGCGCCGTTACCTTAGCCGTTGGCCGGGGAATGGCGCCTAATATCCGATAAAAAGTCCTGGGAGGGAAAATTATCATGAGAACAGTAGCAGAGATCGACGCAGACATCGCCAAAGTAAGGAACGAGATGCAGGACGTGCACGGCACCACCACCGAGGTATACGCGCGCATCGTGGGATACTACAGGTCCGTGCGCAACTGGAACCGCGGCAAGCGCGAGGAATATAAGTTCAGGAAACTCTTTATCGCCGACGAGGGACGGATCGCCGAGCACCTTCCCGCGGACGGATGCGGTTGCGGCAACGTTGCCGCCCCAGCGTCGATGATTTCGACCGCGTCTATCGCCCCGAGCGTAAGCGATACCGTCGACCATTACGAGCTCTACGTCAGGCGAACCTGCCCGAACTGCCCGCCCGTTAAGGAATGCTGCGCCAATCTTTCGCTCTCGGGCGAACAGGTCGACGTCGATTCCGCCGAGGGATTCGCCCGCGCGTCCGCGAACGAGATTCTTTCCACCCCGACCGTCGTGTTCTTCGACGCGGAAAACAAAGAAGTCGCCCGCGCCTATTCCGTGAAGGAAATCCGCGCGATTCCCGCGCTCGCGCAGGTGCAGGCGCCCGCGCTCTTTTAACCGATGAGGGTAGGCCTGATAAAGACAAGCCTCGTCAATTTTCCCGGCCGCGTCGCAGCGGCCGTCTTTTTGCCCGGCTGCAACCTTCGATGCCCGTTCTGCCACAATGGCGAACTCGCGCGCGCGAGCGTCGTGACGGGACCGAAGACCGATCATGCGGATGGCGAGGATTACGTCGAACTCGATGAGGTATACGCCCACCTTGAGAGGCGCAAAAACGTTCTAGGCGGACTCGCCATATCGGGAGGCGAGCCGCTCCTCTCCCCCGCCACGACCGAACTGACGCGAAAGGCGCGCGAGCTTGGGCTCGCGGTTAAGATCGACACGAACGGTACCTTGCCCGATCTCTTATCGTCGCTCGTCTCCGACGCAAGCCTCAGGCCAGACATGATCGCGATAGACGTAAAGACCTCGTTGTCGCGCTACGGCGAACTCGCCATGGAACCGTCGCGGGGAGAGGCCTTCGGCGCGGCCTTGGCGCAATCGATCAGTATTCTCCGAACCGCTTCCGCGGCGCAGGGCGCAAGCGGCGCTCGCCCCTTAAGGGTCGAGTACCGCACCGTTCTCGTACCCGGCCTCGTCGGCGAGGCCGAGATCAGGGCAATCGCCGCGATCCTTCCGGAAGACGCGGACTGGGAGCTCGCCCGCTTCGTCCCGGGGACCTGTCTCGATCCCTCGTATGACGGCGTAGAACCGTACGGGCCAGTCGCGCTCGGAAAGCTCGTCGATCTCGCGAAATCCCTCCGCGCGGGAGCCGCGCTTCGATAGCGCGATCCATCAGCGCGCGGCGAGGATATTCCTGCATGAATCAAAGATCTTGAACGTCTCGGCCAGCCAGATTTCTTCCGGCAAGGCCCTTTGCATCTGAAGTAGCGACCGCGTTTTCTCGGTCGTTTGCCCGTTTTCAGGATGACCGGGACCAAAGGAAACCGTTCCGTCGCCAGAGTTCATGACGACGAAACGATTTCTCATGGCGCGATATCGAGCGTTGTCCTTTTTCGCGATTTCCTCAAAAAGATAAATGCCGCCGCGATCGGACAGGATAAACCAGTCCGCGCGCACGGCATGTATTTTTCTCAGGGCCGATTTCTCGATCCTCGAGTACGCCTCACGCTCGATCTCGGCGAAGCTAAGCACGTTCGTGCGGAAGGCGACGAGAATCGGAACGGATAAGTGTACCCGCGAGCCGAACAGCGCGTCGCGCGCTTTCGCCTCGCCGACGCAAACCTCGTACATATCCGTACCGAATCTTTCGTTATCGCCGAGATATCGGCCGAGCGCGTATTGTAACGCGGTAATTCCCATGTGTTCCCCATAAACGCGCGACGATGACGCGTGGATAACGCGACTGACCGCGATCCCGCGGGCGCGGGAACGCGGTCAGAGGCATAGTTTCCGCTATTTCGATTCGCCCAGCATCCTCGCGGCCTTCGCGGTAACCTCGTTGAGGTCGGTAAGGTCCGCGCTCAGCACGAGCTTGGAACCCTGCTTTGCGATACCGCCGATCGCGTCGATCCAGTTCTCCGACAATCGGAGGTTCGCCGCGGCCTCGCCGCCCTTGAGGTTGACGGACGCCGCGACGGCGCGAATTCCCTCGGCGGTCGCCTTAGCGACGGATACGATCTCGCTCGCCTCGCCTTCCGCCTCGTTGATCATCCGCTGCTTCTCGCCCTCGCTCAGGTTTACGGCTTCCTCGTACGCCGCCTTCGAGATGTTGATCTTCGTCTCCATCTCGCCGAGCGACCGCGCGATCTCCGCGCGCTTTTCGCGTTCGGCCTTCATCTGGGCCTCCATCGCGTCCATGATGGAATCTGAGACCTTGATGTTCTGGATCTCGTAGCGCGTCACCTTGACGCCCCAAGGATCCGACGCCTCGTCGACGGCCTTTACGACCTGCGCGTTGATCTGGTCGCGGGCCTCGAAGGTATTATCGAGCTCGAGCTGACCGACGACCGAGCGCATCGTAGTCTGCGCGAGGAGGACCGTCGCGTACGAGTAGTTCTTTATCCCGTAACTTGCCTTCTTGGGATCGATCACCTGCAGGTACAGAACGCCGTCGATGCGCACTTGCACGTTGTCCTTGGTAAAGCAGTCCTGCGCGGGAACGTCTATCGCCTGTTCCTTGAGCGTCTGCTTGTAGCGGACCTTGTCCAGGAACGGGAAGAGAATGTGAAAGCCCGCCTCAAGAGTCCTGCTATAGCGGCCAAGGCGTTCCACGATTAGGGCGGTCTTATTCGGCACGACTCGAACGCTTCTGAGGAGCGTAAAGAAAAAAACGACCGCGAATACCGCGAGCACCACGAAAAGCGGAATGAATGGGTTCATCATTTTTTACCTCCGGTGGCGAGCTTGGCTGCGAGGTCGCCCGACGAGGGCTTAACCGTCGTCTTGATCAGGTCCGCGATCGACGCGATGCCGGCGAGCTCCGCGGGATACACGGAAACGTCGCACTGCGCGAGCGTTTTTCGGAAACGCCCTATATAGCTCTCGGCGAGCCTGATTCCCATGGCGGTCTTACCGCCGGGAACGGACAGCGACTCAGCGACGAGGCTAAGGCCCTCAGCCGTCGCCTTACTCGTAATCTCGATCGACTTAGCGCGCCCTTCGGCGTTATTAATGCGCCGCTGGCGCTCGCCCATCGATCGGTTGATCGCGTCCTGCTTGTCTCCGAGCGATACGTTGATGCGCGCCTCGCGCTTGCCCTCGGACTCGAGGATGCTCGCGCGCTTCATTCGCTCCGCGCGCATCTGGCTTTCCATCGCCTCGAGAATCGTCGAGGTGGGCGTGATGTCGCGGATCTCGTAGCGGGTAACCTTGATGCCCCAGTTATCGGACGCCTCGTCGAGCGCGCGCACGATATTGTCGTTGATGCCCTCGCGGCCGCAGAAGGTCTTATCGAGCTCGAGCTTTCCGACCTCGCTGCGCATGGTGGTCTTCGCGAGCTGGCAGACCGCGAAGCGAAAGTTGTCGATTCCGTAGCATGCCTTGACGGGATCGAACACCTTCAGGTACAGGATGCCGTCGACCTCAACCTGCACGTTGTCCGAGGTGATGCACACCTGCGGGTCGACGTCGATGGTCTCTTCCTTAAGGTTCTGCCGGTACGCGATACGGTCGATGAACGGCACGAGCAGATGAAAGCCGGACTCGATGGTCTTGGTGTATTTTCCCAGGCGCTCGATGATGTAGCATTCCTGCTCCGGAACGACTACCGCGATCTTGAAAAGGACGATCACGAAGATGATCGCCGCCAGATAAACGAGAACGACGGACATTACTTACCTCCTGCGTCTTTGCCGGCCTCTTCGACCGGGCCCACGATATACGTCATACTGTCGCGCGAAACGATCCTAACCTTCGCGCCAGAGTCGAAACCGATTCCATTCGATAGGGCCTTCCACGTGGTTCCCCTAAATTTAATGCGCCCGGCGCGATCGCTCACGGGCTCAACGACGTCTGCGATCTCGCCGATCCCATCTTCCTCAACGTTCGATTTTTTTGGATTGAACACCGTTCCGGCGAAGATCCGGGTAAATTTCCTGCGGAGAATCGCGAGGGAAAGTACGGAAAACGCGATAAAAAGGATGATCTGCAGCCAGAGCATGTCCGAAACTCCCGGAATAAGGCACGTTAAGGCCGTAAGTAGGCCGCCCATTCCGAAGAAAAATATTACAAATCCGGGAAGCAGCATCTCAAGGCCGATGCAAACGATTCCCGTCAGCGCCCAAAAGAACCAAGGTTCATACATACCATCCTCCAATAACGCAAAGTATAGCATATTAGGGCGCTTCGTCTTGACTTTTTAAGTGGCATTTCATACTGTTTTCCCGTGCTTAAGGAGTATCGAATGAACAAGAAAATCACGGCAATCATCGCCGCGACCTGCCTTTGCGGGCTTCTCGCGGTATCGTGCAAGGGCAAAGATGCCCAGTCCAAGAAAGTAATCAAGATCGGCGTCGTCCAGCTCGTCGAGCACGTCGCGCTCGACGCCTCCTATAAAGGCTTCGTCGACGGGCTCAAGGAAGCCGGTTACGAGGATGGAAAAAACATCAAGATCGACTACCAGAACGCCCAGGGCGAACAGGCTAACTGCCAGACTATCGCGCAGAAGCTCGTTAACGACCAAGACGACCTGATCCTCGCCATCGCGACCCCGGCCGCCCAGGCGGTCGCCAACCTCACGACGACCATTCCCGTGCTCGTCACCGCGGTCACCGACCCGGCCTCGGCGAAGCTCGTCGCCTCCAACGACGCGCCCGGCACCAACGTCACCGGAACCTCCGACCTTACCCCCGTCGCGGCCCAGATGGACCTTCTCAAGCAAATCGTCCCGAACGCCAAAACCGTCGGATTCCTCTATTGCTCCAGCGAGCAGAACTCCAAGTTCCAGATCGACCTCGCCAAGAAGGCATGCGACAAGATCGGCCTTAAGTACATCGACGCGACCGTCTCCAACTCCAACGAGATCCAGCAGGTCACCCAGAGCCTCGTCGGCAAGGTCGACGCGGTTTACTCCCCCACCGACAACATGATCGCGGCAGGCGTCCCCACCGTCGCGAGCATCCTCAACGCGGCGAAGATCCCCTTCATCTGCGGCGAGGACGGAATGGTCAAGCAGGGCGGACTCGCGACCTACGGCGTCAACTACTACGAGCTCGGCAAACAGACGGCCGCGATGGCAGTGCAGATTCTCAAGGAAGGCAAGAAGCCAGCGGAGATGCCCATTCAGTACCTCCAGACCTGCGACGTTTCCATTAACGAGGAAACCGCCAAGGCCATCGGGATCACCATTCCCGCCGAGATTCTCGCTAAGGTAAAGAAATAAGTCTTACGCCGCGCACTGTTTTCATAACGGCCGAAAAATGGTACTATGGGGAAACTTCATCCGAGGAGGCCTCAATGCCATTCTTGCTGGCCATGCAGGGCGCGGCGTCGCAAGGCGTTCTGTGGGGCGTAATGACCCTGGGCGTCTATATCACTTTTAAGATTCTCGATTTCGCCGACCTTACCGTAGACGGTAGTTTCGCGCTCGGCGGTTCGATCAGCTCCATCCTTATCGTTATGGGAGTCGATCCCTTTCTCAGCCTCCTCGTCGCGTTCGCGGCCGGCGGCCTTTCCGGACTCGTGACCGGCCTACTCCACACCAAACTTAAGATACCGGGAATCCTCGCGGGAATCCTTACGATGATCGCCCTCTACTCCATCAATATGCGCATCATGGGGCAGGCCAATACCCCGCTCCTCGGCGTTAAGACCATGCTCACCGGACTCGGCCAAATCGCGGGACTCGACAAATCGATGAGCTCGCTCGTCATAGGCGTCGCGTTCTCCGGCATAATCATATTCGCGCTGTACTGGTTCTTCGGCACCGAGCTCGGCAGCGCCATTCGCGCCACCGGCAATAACGAGAAAATGGTGCGCGCGCTCGGCGTAGACACCGACGCCATGAAGAACCTCGCTCTCATGCTCTCGAACGCGCTCGTCGGGCTTTCAGGCGCGATGGTCGCGCAAAGCCAGGGCTACGGCGACGTCGGCATGGGAACCGGCACCATCGTCATCGGCCTCGCGTCCGTCATCATCGGCGAGGTGATCTTCGGAAAGCGATTCTCGTTCTGGTACCGCCTTCTTTCCGTCGTACTCGGCTCCGTCATCTACCGCGTCATCATCGCCGTGGTGCTCCAACTTGGCATGAAGTCGACTGACCTCAAGCTCCTCACCGCGATCATCGTGGCCGTGGCGCTCGCCCTCCCCGTGATCCGCTCCAACATGGTCAAGCGCAAAAACCGCATCGCGAACGATAGAGCCGCCGAACTTTTAAAGGAGGCGCAGCGATGATCACTCTGATCAAGGTAAACAAAACCTTCAACGCGGGCACCATCAACGAGAAAAAGGCCCTGATAGACATAGACCTCAAGCTCAACGAGGGGGATTTCGTCACCGTCATCGGCGGGAACGGGGCGGGAAAGTCGACGCTCCTTAACCTGATCGCCGGCGTTCACGAGGTCGACTCGGGGCACATATTCCTCGACAACCTCAACATCACGAACGAAAGGGAGCACGCCCGCGCGAAGCACCTCGGGCGCGTATTCCAGGACCCCATGATGGGAACGGCCGCCAGCATGGCGATAGAGGAAAACCTCGCGCTCGCGGCTAGGCGCGGCGACCGACGGACCCTTGAATGGGGAATCACGCGCGAGGAGCGAGAGTCGTACGTGGAAAAACTCAAGGAGCTCGACCTCGGTCTCGAGACAAGGCTCAGCTCGAAGGTGGGCCTTCTCTCCGGCGGCCAGCGACAGGCGCTTACCCTCCTCATGGCTACCCTCAGAAAGCCGAAGCTCCTCCTGCTCGACGAGCACACGGCCGCCCTTGACCCCAAGACCGCGAAGAAAGTCCTCGAGCTCACCGACGAGATCGTGAACCGCGAGGGCCTTACGACTTTCATGGTCACGCATAATATGAAGGACGCGATCCGCCATGGCAATCGGCTTATCATGATGAGCGAGGGACGCATTATCTACGATGTCTCGGGCGAGGATAAAAAGAAGCTCGAGGTCGCGGACCTGCTCGCGAAATTCAGCAACGCGAACGAGGAAGGCGCGGTCAATGACCGCATGATCCTCGGCTAGCCGAACCATGCCCGCGTGGGCTTGCGCTAAAGGCATAAAATAGTGTCTTTTTAGGCAAATGGTTCGTGAAATACTCGTCAGTATCCTGCTCGGCATGGCTGCGACGCAGCTTGCCATCGGAGGATACGCCTTTACAAGGCGCACGCATTCTCCCGTAGCCCTCCCGTTTGCCTCGCTCCTCCTGGAGCTTGCGCTCTATGCGGGAGGCTATGCCGGCGAGCTCCTTTCATCGAGCCTTTCCGGGATGATCGCCTGGAGTACCGTTCAGTATCTGGGAATCTCCTTCATGCCGGCGACGTGGATTATCCTGACGGCGCGATACCTCAATTTCCGCTGGTCGACCAGCCGATTCTTTCAGATAACGCTTATCATCGCGGGAGCCATAACCCTCTTCGGCGCCGTCACGGACCCCTTACTCGGCCTGAAGTACGCATCGGTCGCGATAAACTCCACGGGATCCTTCCCCGTACTTTCCTTTACCCGCGGCCCGCTCTACTGGTCGCACGTCGTATACAGCTTTCTCGCGCTCGGCTTCAGCACGGTCGCGTTTATGTGGAATTTCATCGCGGCGCCCAAGTTCTTCCGTAAGCAGCAGTTTTTCATGCTCTTCGGCTCGGTGATACCTTGGATAAACTACGCGATATACCTGTCAGGCGTTAATGCGTATGGCGTGGACACCGTCCCTTTCGGGTTATTTATCTCGATGGTTTGCTTCGCGATATCGATATTCGGCTTTAAGATCCTCGACATCGCGCCCGTCGCGCGCGGTCTCGTGTTCGAGTCGATGTCGGACGGCGCGATCGTCCTCGACATGTTGGACCGGATCGTGGACTATAACGCGAACGCGGCCGCCATCTTCCCTGCCCTTACGGCGGACTCTCTTTCTAAAAGCGCCATGCAAGCGCTCAGCGAGCATCCCGAAGTCTGCGAGAGGGTACGCTCCCGCGAATACGCGGAATTCCAGTGCTCCGTCGGCACGGGCGAGGGAATGCGCCATTATCTCTGCAAGCTTTCCCCGATCGAGCCGAGGCGCAACGTACCCGTGGGTCGGCTTCTTCTATTCAAGGACAACACGGACTCCACTCTGCTATTGGAAAAACTGCAGGAACTCGCCACGATCGACCCGCTCACGCGCGCCTATAACCGACGGTATTTTCTGGACCTGATAGCCCGACAGCTTTCTTGGCACGCGCGCGGAGGTCACCCTTTAGCGATCGTGATCTTGGACATCGATCATTTTAAGCGGATAAACGACCATTACGGCCATCTAGCGGGCGACGAGGTACTCAAGGCGATAGCCGCGACGATCGGAGCCCAGCTCCGCTCATGCGACGTTGTGGCGAGATTCGGCGGGGAAGAGTTCATCTGCCTATTGACCCAAGCATCCGGTTCCGACGCCTTCGCCGTTGCCGAACGCATCCGCAAGGCAATACGGAAAACCTGCACGCGAATAAAGGATGGGCAGAACGTTTCGGTCTCGGTAAGCCTTGGCGTCTACGCGCTACCCGCCGTAACCGGCGCGGAAAACGTCGACGAAATGATCGGCCGCGCGGATGCCGCCCTCTATCGGGCTAAGCGATCCGGACGCAACCGCACCGTCGCCTATATCCCCGAGATGGACCCCAAGGCTAGCGAAGCCTAAGCCCCGCGCCCAGCGTAAGACCGGTATTAAGGCCGGGAAACCATTCGTTGCCGACCCATACCCAATAATGCTTACCCGTATAAGAAAGCGTCAGGGAATAGATGAGCCATCTTAAATGATTGTCCCAGACAAAATCGGTAAATTGAGTCCCGACTCCCAGTTCGACCAAAACGGAGCAATCCTTATCCAAGACATAGGCAAAACCGGGATTAAGCGTCATCGAGAAGGTCTGCCCGTGCGGGGAGTAATCCACTCGCTTGTTTATCCCGGAATAATTGACGTTCAATGCGTCAAAGGTATGACGGAAGTCAAGATAATCCCCAAATTCCTTGTTATACACGAAATTACCGCCAAGCATAAAGCGTCCCCCGCGAGACCCAAAGAATAACGCGGGTTTAAACTGACCGGTAAAGCCATATCCGTTAAAAGACTTCGTCTCTTGCTCCGTTCCCTCGAAGACGCCCGAAAGCGTATTGCGCGCAAAGTATCCGCTCACCCCACCGGCAAGGGAAAGCTTTGCGTTCGGGAAAAGCGGAATAACGACGGAATGCACATAACCACCCTGGATGGAATGAGTATACGCATCGTCCAAAACGCTAAAGGTCGGCGTCGTCTTTAAGACGAATCCCCCTTCCGAGACGGTTTTGCGCGCTCTCATGCCGACAGTCGGGAAATGCAGCGAATCATGGGCGGCGATACTTGACGTATGAACGGTGAGACAGCCGGTAAGGCACTCGATGGCTGCGACGATTAAAGCCAGAAAAACAAGCGATCGTAACTTCATTACATTCTCATTTATCATGCCACTACTATAGCACGAAAATCGCGATTACCTAATTCTTAACCCCATTCCCATGGATATTCCACTGCTGAAATCGTTGACGTAATCGCCGGTCAGCCATACCCAGATATGTCGACCGGTATATGAAAGCGTCGCCGAATAGACGGATAACGTACTTGTAAATATATCCGTCCCGCTAGGACTAATAAAACCAGCTCCCAATTCGACGGACATCGCCGTATCGTCTTCCATGGCATAGACATATCCCGCATTGACCGAGCCCGAGAACGTAACCCCATCGGGAGAATAATCCGTTCGGATTTTCGACGTATATGGGTTGGCGTTCAGGGATTCGAAGGTTTGCCTGAAATCGCGGTAATCGCCGAATTCCCAGTCTTCCGTGAGGTTTCCCGCAAGCATAAATCTCGACTCCCGATTTCCGACAAACAACGCGGGCTTAAACTGACAGGTAAAGCCGAAACCGTTCAATTCTCTCCTCTGGATTTCGGTTCCGTCAAAAACGCCGATGAGCGTGTTGCGCGCGTAATACCCGCTTACCCCGCCAGCGAGCGAAAGCCTGAAATTGCGGTGAAGGGAAATCATCCATGAGTGAACGTAACCGCCCTGAATCGCGTTGGTATATTCATCCGGCGTCTTGCTCAGGTTCGGCGTCGCCTTTACGACGAGCCCGCCCTCCGAAACGGTTGTATCCGCAGCCATGCCAACGATTGGGAATCTCAGAGAATCCTGACCGACGATACCCGCGGTTTGTATGGTGGAACAACCCATAAGGCATGCCGCAAAGCCCGCCATCGCGATTAAAAAAGCAAAGATTCTACAATTTGAATATCTACCGTATTTCATGACAACACTTAACACGGAATATAAAAGCGTAAAAAGAATTACTTCTTGACAGAATCGCCGCTCAGCAATAATGTATAAATATCTTAATGCTTAGGAGGTCTGTATGAAGGATATTGTAATGATGGTGACGGTGGCGTTCAGGTAGGATCGTTTCGGATCTTTTTACGCATAAGTAGTAATTCCGTTTCGTAACGTTTTCCAACCCTCCTTCCTGTCCGGGACAAACCCGCAATTCTCAACAAGTCCAATAAACACCCCGTCACTAATTAAACGCGGCACTCACGTTTCCTTTAGGGGTAAAAACATGCACAATGATACACTAAGCCCTGAGTCCTGGGGCTGGAGACAGGACTTTCTTTCCTCATGGGCCGCGTTAACCGACGCGGCGCCGCACCTACGCGCGCTAATACCCGCGCGGGTAACGGGGCGCGAGCGGCATCTTTACGAAATCGTCTGCCCGGACTTCCGCGGAAGATCGATGGTAGAAGGCGCGCCTGAGATGATCGGCAGGTTCGGCAACGTCCGCGTGAGCGGACGATTCGAGCACGGCGCGACCGAGGACGCGGACTTCCCCGTCGTCGGGGACTGGGCGCTCGTCGACGGGGACGCGAATGCCCCCCGCATACAGGCGATCCTTCCCCGGCGCTCGTCGCTTAGCCGCACGAACGCGGGAAACACGAGCGACGAGCAGGCGCTCGCGTCGAACATCGACGCCATCTTCCTCGTGTTCGCGCTCGACGGCGGAAGGAATTTCCTGCTGCGGTTCCTCGAGCGGGCTCTCGTCGTCGCGAGGAATTCGGGCGCCTCGTGCTACATTGTCCTTAACAAGGTCGACCTCGCGACGGACGAGGAACGCGATCGGGCTCTCGACGATGCGCGGCGAGCGGCACCTGGCGTAAACGTCGTCGCGCTCAGCGCTAAAACCGGCGAGGGAGTCGAAGGGCTACGCTCGCTGCTCTCCCCTGGCGAGACGGCCTGCATGCTTGGCAAAAGCGGCGTCGGTAAATCAGCGCTGGTCAATGTGCTCAGTATGAGCGCCGCCGCGAGCTTAACTCCAGCGAGCTTAACTCCAGCGAGCTTAACTCCAGCGAGCTTAACTCCAGGGAGCATAACTCCAGCGAGCTTACTCCCCGCGAAGGAAGGCGCCGTTCGCGATGACGACCTACGCGGCCGACACACGACGACCTCGAGCCATCTTTACCGGCTCGACTCCGGC
>DAOPXQ010000004.1:0-17512 GCA_035352395.1 Treponemataceae bacterium
ACAACATGCGCGACCTCGACGTCGCCTGGAAGGCCGCGTGCGCGTACGACGCGTTTATCGCCGCGCTCCCCACCGATTACCCCGCGGACGCGGCGGCGAAACTTTCCGGCGGCGCGAGCCCGGTGATTTGCGTGGCGCTCAAGCACAATACCCCTTGCGGAGCCTCGCTCGGTAAGACCGTGCTCGAGGCGTACCAGCGCACGTACCTCGTCGACCCCGTGTCGATCTACGGCGGGATCATCGGCTGCAATAAGCCGATCGATAAGGAAACCGCCGAGGAGATGACCAAGATATTCCTCGAGGTCGTCGTCGCGCCGGACTTTACCCCCGAGGCCCTCGAGGTGTTCACCAAGAAGAAAAACGTTCGCCTGATCAAGGCCGACGTTAAGCCCGCCTCGATCACCGAGTCGATGGCCGTCGACGGCGGCGTGCTCGTGCAGAGCCGCGACAACAGGCTCTTCTCCGAGTGGAAGGTCGTGACCGAAAAAGCGCCGACAGCGGCCGAGGCCGCAGAGATGGCCTTCGGCATGACGATGGCCCTGTTCGTAAAGTCGAACGCGATCGTCATCGTGAAGGACGGCGTCGCGGTCGGGCTCGCGGGCGGTCAGGTTAACCGCATATGGCCCACCGAGCAGTCGCTCGCGCGCGGCAAGGCGATTACCGACGCCGGTCTCCCGATGCTCGACGGCTCCGTCTCGAAAGAGGGCGCGACCGTCATGGCGAGCGACGCCTTCTTCCCGTTCCCCGACTGCGTCGAGATGGCCGCGAAGTACGGCATCAAGGCGATCGTCCAGCCCGGCGGCTCGATGAACGACCAGCTCTCCATCGACGCCGCGAACAAGCTCGGCATCGCGATGGTCTTCACCGGCACGAGGCATTTCAAGCACTAATTTCGGGTATCGCTGGCCGACACGAGGTCGGCCATAAGCGCCCTGGAAATCGCGAATGCGATTTCCGATGATCTGGATTTTGCAGGATTGCAAAATCCAGATCCAGGCATTTTAAGCATTGAGTTTTTTGGGGGAGCATACGCTTTCGGACGGTTAGGGCTTTGCTCGCCGCCCGAGTTCTGCGCGTTCACGCTGCTCCCCCTCGGCCGGACTTCCCGGCCCGGAAGCAAAAGCACACGCGGAAAATATTCACCGCGCAACCGAGTCTCCCCGCCGCGTGATGCAAACGTTCCCCGGGCCGGGCGATTCCGGCCTACCCCCACTTTTCCCGCATGACATGCGCGAGCATTGGCGTGATATACTCTTTTCATGCAGAATGTAGAAACGATCGAATGGCATGCGCGCGGGGTGAATCGCGCAATCGACTACATCAACGCCCACCTCGCGGAATCGCTCGCGCTCGACACGCTCGCCGCGCTGGGCGGCTTCTCACCCTGTCACTTCCATCGCGTGTTCAAGGCGATCGTCGGGGAGACGCACCAAAAGCACATTTGCAGGCTCAGGCTCGAGCGCGCCGTTCTCCTAATGGACGACGGAAGGAGCCTTACCGAGATCGCCCTGGCCGTTGGGTTCTCGTCCCCGGCGCGCTTCGCGGAGGCGTTCAAGGCGCAGTACGGCGTCACGCCGCGCGCGTACCGCTCGCGCGGAGCCGCGTCGATTCGCAAGAAACCGATAGTCGCGCGGGCGGCGGCGGGAGATACTGATCCCAGCGAGAGGAAGCGGATACCGTTCGAGATTCGCGAGTTTCCGGGCTATCGCGTCGCGTACGCACGGCATATCGGGGGCTACGACTTTACGATCGGATTCGCCTGGAAAAAGCTCATGGGTTGGGCGCGAGGCAAGGGATACCTGTCCACGGACAGCCTCAGGATATCGCAATCCTGGGACGATCCGGAACTAACAGACGATGGTAAACTCCGGTACGACGCATGCGTCACCGTGCCGGATGGCGCGGAAGCCGAGGGGGCGATCGGGATACGGACTATTCCCGGGGGAACCTTCGCGGTATTCCGCTACGACGGACCGCAATCGGGGCTTTCGGACTTTTACGACCGGATATACCGGACGCTGCTTGAGTCGCCGAAGATGCGGCTTGCGGACGACCAGGGATTTCGGGTTCACCAGGAAACAGTCCCCGAGCAGATCATGGGATTCTACAAGAACGAATTGCGCATTCCTCTCGCCTAAAGGAGTGCATTGTGAGAATATCAATTTTAGTCGCGTGCGCAGCGCTCTGCGCCGTCGCCACCGTGTCCGCGAGCGCGGAAAAACCTGCGGCCTCTGAGCGGATTATCGTTCCGTTCGAGCTCGTAGGAATGAGTGCAGAACATCACGTCATTGCCTGGTTCGGCGGACATCCCGACTTTGGATGCGTCGAGGCCCTCGACTACGGCAACGGCCGCGCGCGCGCGATCCTTACGCGTCACGATGGTTCGCAAATAGACGTGTTCGGCTACGAAGGCGCGGACACGTCGTCCGGGCGCGAGTGGTATTCTGGGACGGTGTGCTTCGCCGTGGCGCCGAACGGACGAGACGCGCAGCTATCCGTGACGATGCCCGACGGGAAGGCGCTAGAGCTGGACTACGTCGGTCAGGACAAGCCAGATCCGCATTTCAGCGGCCTTACCGATCCTGGAAACCATTCCGCCGACACGAGCCTCCCCATTATGTACCGCCGCGCGAGCTCGGTATCCGGACCCGACACGAAGCTTACGATTGGCGGCGCGAAGTATCCCGTTCCGATGGACAAGGAAATTTCCCACCCGCCGTTTTTCGTGGCGTACTCCGCGTTTTTCTCCGAAGAATACAATTCGCTCTTTATACGCGCCTACGCCGAACGGCCCGTCACGACGGTCGCCGTTACGGCTGACGACGGCGCCGCCCCTACCTATATGACCGGAACCTCGGAGAACCGCGTCATCCTGACCGCGGACGCCATAACCGCGATCCGATCGGCATCCACCGAAATCCGCTTTGACCCGCCCTTTCCCGACCTCGCGCAATTCCGCGACGGCACGAGCGCAACGCTCGCATTCTCCGTCACCTTCGGGGATAGCAAAGACGCACCGCTTTCGGGCACGGTAACCGTCGCGCGCGCTGGGAACCGCATTGAAGTCAGGCTACTTCCGGACAAGCCCGATTGGGCAAAGACGACGCGCGCGCTGCGCTACGTCATCAACTTGACCGCGGACGGCGGCGGGACATCGAGCGCGGAAATCCTTCGGTGACCGAGTTACCGACGACACGCGGATTATTGAGTATATTTATTACATGAAAACCTTACTGAGGATGGTATTTCCCTTTCTGGCTATTGTTGCGCTCCTTTCAGCCTGCGCGCCCCGCGCGGCGAACGCGGAAGGCAACGCGGGCAGTATCGCGGGCACATCCGCCGACGGTGAGCGCTCCGTAACCGGCGAAGCGCGGGAAGCAGACATGGCAACCCGGCTCGGTAAACTGGGCTTTCACGTATTTCCCAAGCCGGTTGAGCTGCCGCGAGTGACGGTCGCGGCGCTGAACCCGTCCGCGAAGCCGCTGGAGCTTTCGGCGCTGTCGGGCTCTGTGACCCTTCTTAATTTCTGGGCGACCTGGTGTCCGCCGTGCAAGAAGGAGATGCCCTCGATCGAGCGCCTGAACGCGCTGATGAAGGGAGAGAACTTCTCCATCGCCGCGATCAGCGTCGGAGAGGACGCGCAAACCGTTAAGTCATTTATCGAATCGAAGGGATATACCTTCGCCGTCTACCTCGACGGCGACGGAAGCCTCGGCGGCGCGTACGCCTCGCAAGGCATCCCCACGACCTACATCGTCGACAAATCCGGCCGCATAATCGCGGGTATCGTCGGCTCTCGCGAGTATGACGACCCCGAACTCGTCGCGATCCTCAAGGTATTGGCCGCTCGATGACGGACGCACCCGGCATCTTCGCCGCCTTCGCCGCGGGACTCCTTTCGTTCCTCAGTCCCTGCGTGCTCCCGCTCATTCCCGTGTACCTCTCGTTCATCTCGGGCGAGTCCGTCGAGGCGCTCCGCGAAGGTTCGCGCCGCCGCTGGGTTTTGCTCGCCCGATCGGCGACCTTCGTCGCGGGCTTCACCTTCGTGTTCGTCGCGCTCGCGCTCGCATTCGGCGGCGGCATGGGGCTCGTCGGGATGGGCTCGTCCCGAGCGGTCATGCGCATCCTCACCCGCGTCGCCGGGGTCGTCGTCATCCTGCTCGCGCTCAACGTCCTGTTCGACTTCATTCCCTTCCTCCGATTCGAGCGCCGCGCGGCCCCTCGCCTCGGCGGAAAAGTCGGCGCCCTCCGCGCGTTCCTGATCGGCATGGCCTTCGCCGCGGGCTGGACCCCGTGCGTCGGCCCGATCCTCTCGTCGATTCTCCTCTACGCGGGAAACGGCGGCAGCGCTTTCCGGTCCGGCCTACTTCTCGCCGCCTACTCCGCGGGGCTCGGCATCCCGTTCATACTATCGGGACTCTTCCTCGACCGGGCGCTCCCGCTCATGAACCTCGTCAAGCGGCACATGCTCGCGGTCCGCATCGTCTCCGCGATCCTCCTTATCGCGCTCGCCATCCCGCTGCTCCTCGCGCGTTGATGGGCGGCGATCGGGGATTGTAATCGCCTCGCCTCTGGGTATAAAATGCCCCAATGCTGTATTATATCGCGTCATCGCTTCAGCGATTTTTCGGTCCGCTCAGACTTTTCCAGTCCTACACGGTCCTGATCACGATCGCCCTCTTCGCGGGCTTTTTGGTAACCGTGTTTTTCCTTCCCAAGACATATCGCTTCCTGCCTAAAGACCGCGGCAGGGAGTTTACCGTCAACGCCGAAGCCGCCGTCGGAAAGCCGACCGGCGCGGGCGCCGTGTTCATATCCATCTTCGCGCTGATCGCCTTTTTATTCGCGCCGATCAGCCTGACACAGCTTTTCATCATCCTTCTGACCTGGCTCACGATGCTAACCGGTTTTCTCGACGACCGCGCGATCTCGTCCTGGGGGGAATACCTCAAGGGCGCGCTTGACCTCGCGATCTCGCTCGTCGCCTCGCTCCTGATGCTGCGCTTCTTCTTCCATTGGGACGTGCATTACTGGCTTCCCTTCACGAGCGCGCCGATCGCGGTGCATCCGGTCGTGTTCCTCGCGGTCTCGACCCTCGTGCTCTGGATCTCGATCAACACGACGAACTGCACGGACGGCGTCGACGGCCTTTCCGGAACGCTCGTCCTGCTCGCGCTCTTCTCGCTCGGCGTCATATTCTATTTCGTGCTCGGGCACGCGAGGATCGCCGAGTACTTGCTTATCCCGCACATCGCGGACGGCGCCCAGTGGGCCGTCATCATCTTCGCCCTATCCGGCGTCCTGATGGGATACCTGTGGCATAACGCGTACCCGAGCAAGGTGCTCATGGGCGACGCGGGCTCTCGCGCGCTCGGGTTCTTCATCGGGGTATGCGTCATAGTCTCTGGAAACCCATTCCTGCTCCTGATGACGAGCGGCATGATCCTCGTCAACGGCGGAACGGGCCTTCTCAAGGTCGCGCTGCTCCGCTTCTTCAAGATTAAGATTCTCCACAGTATCCGCTTTCCCCTCCACGACCATATGCGCAAAAACCGCGCCTGGTCGCCGACGCAGGTTCTCCTGAAGTTCATGATCCTGCAAATTCTCATCACCCTCGCCGTTTTCGGCATCCTGTTTAAAGTCCGCTAAATCGATATTTCCGCCTCCGCTACCGGCACTTGACTAGTTTGTCATGTCGGTAGTAGCTTATTTCTATGGTTTATGTCGTAAACTTGTTTATAAACATCTACCATAACAAGGAGATTATCATGACGGACAACGATATTCAAAAGGCGCTCGACGACATTCGCGAGATGAAGCGAAGCATCGAGGGAAACCTCAGGATCATGAGGCCGATCTTCCTCGATAGGGCGTTTATTCCCTTTTGCTACCTGAGCGGGGCCTTTTTCGCGATTCTCTTCGTCTCCCTCGATCTCGCCCTCTCCGGCGCCTCGGGCCTCGCGGGTACGCCCATGATCGCGCGCGTCCTGTGGCTCGCCTTCGCGCTTGCCGGGACGATCGCCCTATCGGCGTATAAAACCCGCATCATAAAGGGATCGATCGCGCGCCAGAACCGATCCCTTTCCATACTCAGTCTTTTCGCCATTCGCGAATTCCGATCGCTCTATCTCATCCTTCTGTACGGCGTTTGCCTCACCCTCGCGGGCGTGGGCTTCTTCGCGTTCAAAACCGGCCAGTGGTGGGCATTCCTTCCCGCCTCGTTCCTGTTCCTCGCGTTTACCTTCGCGATGCTGGGGCTCTATTTCTCCGTTAAGGAGTTCAACGCGCTCTCGGCGGTAACGCTCGCGCTTGGCCTTCTCGCCCTCTTCTTCGGCGAGGCCCACGTCGCGCTTTGGGTAGGAATCGCCCTCACGGCGATATCGGTCGCGTATGGAATAACGATCCAGAAAGCCAAATGAACAAGATTATCCACGAACAGACCAGGTTAAGGATCCTCGCCGCTCTCGCGGGAGAGCTCACCGAGGTTTCGTTCCCGGAACTCCGGGATCGGCTCGGCATGACGGCGGGAAACCTCAGCGTTCAGCTTAAGACCCTCGAGGACGCGGGCTATGTGCAAACGAATAAATCCTTCGTGGCGAACAAGCCTCGGACGGACATCGCGATAACCGATGGGGGAAGGCAAGCCCTCACGGAGTACCTCGAGGAGATCGAACGGATGCTCGCCTCGCTCAGGAAAGGCGAATAGGGCGAGGCCTGAACTATACTTAAACGGTAAGGAGAAAAACCATGATACAGGTACGGAACGCGGTCAAGGAATACGATACGGGCGCCCAGAGGGTAACTGCCCTCCGAGGCGTTTCCCTGGAGATAAACGACGGCGAGTTCATGGCGCTCGCGGGCCCCTCGGGGTCCGGAAAGACGACGCTGCTCAACCTGATCGGCTGCCTCGACTCGGTGACGGGCGGGGAGATCATCGTGGACGGCAGCCCGATCTCGGCGCTCGGCCCGAAGGAACGGAACCGCGTGCGCATGGAGAGGATCGGCTTCATATTCCAGAACTACAACCTAATCCCCGTCCTCACGGCGATCGAGAACGTCGCCCTCGCGCTCGAGATCGGCAAAGGCCTCGGCGAGCGGGAGTTCCGCGAGCGCTCCGCGCGAATGTTGGCGGAGGTCGGGTTAGCCGGTCTCGAGAACCGTAGGCCAAACGAGCTTTCGGGCGGCCAGCAGCAGCGCGTCTCCATCGCGCGCGCCCTCGTGAAGGAGCCGCCCGTCGTCCTCGCGGACGAGCCGACGGCCAACCTCGACTCGAAGACGGGCGAGGAGATCCTCGCGCTCATGGAAAGCCTGAACGCGCGGCACGGCACGACGTTCGTCTTCTCCACCCATGACCCAATGGTCATGCGCCACGCGAAACGCATCGTCCGCCTGCACGACGGCGAGATCGTCTCTGATGAAATACCTCCCGCGAACGCGGATGGCACGGGGGCAAAACAATGAACGCGCTCGGCATGGCGATGCGAAACGTATTCAGGTATCGGCGCAGAAGCCTCATCACGGCGGCCGCGATCGGATTCGGCGTCATGTTCACCATAGCCATCGACGGGATGCTCGCGGGCACCGAACGCGAGTCCGCGAGGAACATCCGCGACTACGAAACCGGCGATATCAAGGTATATCCCCCCGAGTACTTCGACGACAGGGCCGTTAGCCAGTTCACCTCGTTTATCGAGCGGGATGACCGGAAACGGCTCGAGGCCATCCTCGGCGACCGCCGCTGGACGCCGCGCGTCAACGCGCAGGCGGAACTCGATTTCGGCGAGGAATGGTTCGCCGTCCCGGGATCCGTTCAGGCGACCCTTACCGCGGTCGATCCCGTTCGCGACGGCGACACGCTCGCGGTCGCGCGCATGGTGGACTCCGGCCGGTGGCTCCGCAAGGGCGACACAGGGATAGTGATCGGCAGCTGGCTCGCGGACGACATCGGCGCGAAGCCGGGCTACTGGCTCACGGTCGAGTGCAAGGGCCGAGGCGGTTTCTACCAAACCTTCGACGCCGAGATCCTCGGCACGGTCACCACCGAGAACCCGGTCGTCAACCGGAACGGCGCGTTCATCGCGCTCGACGCGGCGGACGAACTGCTCGCGCTCGAGGGCGGCGTTACCGAATACGTAATCCGCTCGCGGAAAGGCGACGGCGCGTCCGCCGAAGCCAAGGAGCTTTCGCTCGCGGCAGGCGGCCTCCCCGTTGACGTTCGAACCTGGGAGGAGATCGCGCACGACGAGATACTCCTTACCAAGGCGAAAAGCTCCGGCTCGAAGCTCTACCTCTTCTTCATGTTCATCATCGCGGCCGTCGGCATATCGAACACGATGCTCATGGCGGTGATGGAACGAAGGCACGAGATAGGGATGCTGAGGTCACTCGGCTATCCGACCATCCGAATCCGCGGGATGTTCGTCGTCGAGGGATTCTGCATAGGCCTACTCGGCGCCGCGATGGGCCTAGTAGGCGGCATCGCGCTCGACGTCTTCATGATCGTAAAGGGCATCGATTTCTCGTTCATGCTCCGCGAGATGGACGTCGGCTACCGAATCACGGGCGTGATGCGCTCCGCGTGGAACCTTCCCGGCATCGTTTCGGCCGTCGTGGGATCGCTCGTAATCTCGACCTTCGTCGCGTGGTTCCCGTCGGGAAAGATGCTTCGCAAGGAAGTCGCGGAAATACTCCGCTCATAGGGGGCCAAGATGAAAACTATTAAAACCGCCTGGCGGAACATGTGGCGCAACCGATCGCGCACGATAATCACCGCGAGCGCCGTGCTCTTCAGCGCGCTCGTCGTCTCGCTCGTCGTGGGTTTCGAGGAAGGCTTCGTGAACGACATGAAGGCGAACATAAAAAGCGACCTAACGGGCGATATACGGATCATGAACGCGACCTACGTGGCGAACGCGCGTCTCGCCCCGCTTGGGTATTCAGTGCCCGACACCTCACAGGCGATCGAGGCGCTCCGCGCGAACCCGGTCGTCGAGGACGCCACGCCGCGCACGGAGTTCGGCGTCGCCGTATACCGCTCGGGCGACCGAATTCCCTGCCGCGCGTGCGGCGTAGACTTCGCGACCTCGCGCACGTTCTCCAACCCGGCGACGAAACTCCTCTCGGGCTCGCTGCCCGCGCCGCTCTCCACGGGCGTCGTGATAACCGCGGGCCTCGCCGACGAGCTTAAGCTTTCGGTAGGCGATAAATTCACCGCGATCGCGCGCACGGCGACGAACGGCTCGAACGGTAAGACCTTCCGCGTCGCGGGTATCGCGCTCCTGCCGAATACCGATTACGCGAACCGCGCGTTCTTCCTGGATTGGCGCGTCGCCGGGGACTTCCTCCGCATGGGCGACAACGCGCTCAGCGTTCAGGTCTTCCTGAAAAAGGGCGTCGACGAGGACGAAGCCGTTCCCCTAATCAAAAAAACGCTCGGCTCCGACGCGCTTGACGTTCGCGCCTGGTACAACGCGAACGGCGTATTCGCTTTCTTCAAGATGGCTGGTTTCATGTACGCCATCATCGCCTCGGTGTTTTACGCGCTCGCGTCCACGGTCATATTCAACACGACGATGATGTCCGTCCTCGAGCGCAAGCGGGAGATCGGCACGCTTGGCGCGCTCGGGCTCGCGCCTCGGAGGATAGTCGCGCTTTTCGTCGCGGAATCACTGGAGATCTCGAGCCTCGGCTCGGCGGCGGGATTGCTTCTCGGCTTCGCGATTCTCGGCGTCGCCGGCCGCGTCGGCTTCGACGTCAGCTCGATGGGCGGGAATTCCGTGAGCGGCATGGGCTTTTCGCAAGTCATATTCCCCTCGCTCTCGCCCGATAAATACCTTTTCATTTTCTTGATCGGCGTCGCGGTCTCGCTCGTCGCGGGACTGCTGCCCGCGCGCATGGCCGCGCGCATAGAGCCCGCCGAGGCATTGGCAGATAGGTAAAGGAGAATCTAAATGAACGATATGCAGAAACGCGGCGCCATAAAGACCGTAGCGGCGCTTTTTACGTGCGCGATCGCGCTCGCCCCCGCGCGCGCGCAGGATTCCGCCGCGCGGGATAACGCCGCCCGCGCGGAGAGCGCCGTGCGCCGAATGGAAGAGAATCAGACCTTCTCGACGTCCGTAACCAAGCTTAAGCTCGACGTCGCGAATTCGTTCGGCGTTACATCGAACGAGTTTACCACCTACTCGCGCAAAGGCGGCGACGTGCTCGTCGTCATCACCGCGGGTCCCGACCGCGGGCAAAAAGTCCTCAGGCAGAAGGGCAATATCTATCTCTACTATCCCGACGCCGAAGAGGTGATTTGGCTCAAGGGTTCGGCGCTCAAGGACTCGATCATGGGATCGGACTTCTCGTACGAGGACCTTACCGACGAGGGTACCGTGACCGATCGCTACGCCGTCGCGTATGTCGGCGACGAGACGCTCGACGGATCCCCTTGCATCCGGGTTACGCTGACGGCGCGCACGCGAAACGAAACCTACGCCAAGCAGGAACTCTGGATCGACGCGAGGCTTTTCGTCGCGCGAAAGACGATCCTTTACAGCGCCTCCGGGAAGGCGATGCGCCAACTTCTCTCCGACGATATCCGAAGCGTTTCCGGAAAGAATGCCGCGTTCGCGAACGTCATGAAGGATCTCCTCAAGAAGAACAGCGAGACCAAAATGACGATTGTGTCGATGGAAGTCGGCAACCCGATTCCGGCTAAATACTTTAACAGGGAAGAACTGTCATGGTAGACCGGCGACGCGCGCGATACGCGCGGGCGATCCTCGCGGCGGCTATCGCGCTTGCCGCTACCCTCCCGCTGGCCGCGGACGTCGCCGTCTCGGGCGAGATTCGCGCGGGCGGCGCTATCGACCTTGACGGCGCCACGACGGGATATGGGCTCGCGAAGGCGTCGCTCGACGCCGCGCCCTCGGACGCGGTAAAAGCCAGCATGCGCGTGACGCTCGACGATACGGGAAAGGTCGAGCTCGAGCGCGCGTATCTCAAGGCGAGGTTTCCGCTAGCCGAGGGCGGATCGGCGATTCGGCTCACCGCCGGGAAGTCCCCGCTCTCCTGGGGCCGTGGCTTTCTCTTCAACGCGGGCGACCCGATATTCGGGGCGTTCCCGGCCTTCACGGGATTCAGCGCCTCCGAGTATCGCGTATCCGCCGATTGGCTCGGCGCGCTTTACGTGCCGTTCGGCGATTTTAGCTTTATCGAGCTCGTTGAGTTACCCCCAGTCGGCCGATCGACGAATCGGGCGGGCGGCCGCGTCTGCGTCACCCCGTCCTGGGACGTCCTTCAATCCCTTGAGCTTGGCTATCTCTACGAGCAGGATAAAAAGCATTCCGCCTTCGCCGCGATCGACGGCTCGTTGTGGCTCGACTGGTACGCGGCGTTTTCCCTCACGGACGGCCACGCGGCCGTCTCCGCGGGCGCGTTCCGCATGTTCGATACCGGCGGCGCGTTAACCGTCACCGCGCGGGCGGAGGGTCTCGCGTACCCGGAGTACGATCGCTATCTGTGGTTCGGGATAATCACGCTCGGTATATCCGATCAAGTGTCCGTTTCAGCCCAGGGCCTCGCGGCGACGGGAACTGAAGATCACTCGAAGCTCTCGTCGATCGCGGGCTTCGCTGGCGTCTCATACGTATCGGCTCTCCCCGGCGGCTCCGGTTTCGCCGGCATAAGCGTGGACTGGACGCCCCTAAAAGAAATCGCCCTTTCCGCGTCCGCGTTAAAGTGGTTCGAAAAGGGCGACCTTTTTTCGCCTAACGCGACATTCGCGCTCGGCGTCATCTGTAAGTTTCAATAGGCCAGCCGCCGCGCGGCAAATCATACCCGCGGCAATCATACCCGCGGCAATCATACCCGCGGCAATCATACCCGCGGGCGCCTTCACGTCGGTTTACTTCGCGGAAAGCTGCGCGAGGAAATCCCCGAACTTCGCGAGGTAATCGTCCTTAATCTTCTTTTCAGCCGCGCGGATGGCGCGATTCTCGGCCTCCGGCACCGTCGTATGGCCCTCGCGGCCTGACGTTGAGTACGGCAGAAGCACGTTTCCCGTCTTCGTGTCCGTAAGGCTCGCGTCGACTACGTACCGAACGAACTTGTTCGGGTTATCGCCGAGCGTAACCGGGGACATGGAAATCTTGACCGCGAGCTCATAGCGGGAGTTCTTCCCGCCCGTCTTGAATCCCGACTGAGAGAGCACGCCGGAGAAGGCGGCCTGGATGCGCCCCTCGCTGTCGCCCGCGACGGAAACCGAGACGGGTATGGTCTGCGCGAGCTTCACGCACTCGACCTTCAAGTCCTCCGCGCTCCGCATTGAACCGCGCTTTGCCGCGGCCGCGGCGGGACTGAGCACGGACAGGACGTTCAGGAACCTTCCGTTCGTCTCCGCGATAGTCGCGGCGAGATCGAGCCTCGCGTAGGCGTCGAGCGTGTTCTTCTCGTCGGCCGGTATGTCGACGAGCTTCGCGATCGCGGCCTCGTTCTTCTCGATCAAATCGGTATAAAGGATCGTTCCCTTTCCCTTGTCCATCACGGCGACGGCCCAAGTCGTGCTCTTGCCGTCAAACCAGGTTTCCTTAATCTCGGCCCCGACGACCGTATCGAGGTCATACGAGGTTTGCACCGCGCTGTCGATCGCTTGATCTTCCGACATGACGATGGCCCCGCTCTTCAGCGCCTCGCTGTACCGATAGGATACGGTAGTGTCGCCCTTGACGCTCTGGCCAAAGATGGCGACGAGCGCGCCGAGGGCGCTTCTCTCGGCGGCTTCCTTGCTTGAGCCGGAAGCGGACGCCGCGACGTACTGGGCCTCCGGGAACGCCTCGCGCGGGCTCATGACCCACGCGGGTTCTTTCGCGGCCACGGGATTTTTCCGCGCGGTGGCGACTGGGGCGCTCGCGCAGCCGACAAGCGCGGCGCAAGCCAGAATCACGATGCTCATTTTATGCATACAGCCTCCACGAGGTTCAGGCTCTTGGCCTTTACCTCGACATTCTCGAACCTGCGCGACTGAACGAGCCTGTTCGCCGAATCGTAGTAGTTTACCGTGAACGAATACTTGCCGGGCGCGAGGTTAATCCCACCGACGAGCGCCTGCGACGGGAAGTACCGGGACATCCGGAGATCCGCCTGCTCGCTCGCCTCGGCGTATACCTGCGTGCCAAGGCTCAGAAGGCCCATCAGCAGCGCGGCGTCGCCGTCCAACTGGTTCGACGCCTCGTCCATGACGGCGGACGTGGTCGTTTTCGCGATCGACCTGACGATGGTCTTAAAATAGATAAAGCCAGCCTTCTGCCTGAACGTCTCCTCGGCGATCGCGCCGAGGTCTTCCAGCATCGCGAGACTCACGGTCTCGCCCGAGTCGAATTGGACCTCGGTTCGCGCTATCTCCGAGGGCCTGCGGAAAATTACCGGCAAGGAGATCTTTACCCAGTTATCGCGATCTATCATCACGCGCGTCACGCTTTCGTGCTTTACCGGGGACATCCCGTTAAAGCTGATGAAGTTTAGGCGAGCCTGGCCCTTGGGCACGGAAAGCTCGTCCTGCAGCGACGGGGGAAGCGCGAAGGGATACACGAACGGTTGATTCGCGAACGCGAGCTTGACCTGATCGCGGTCGATGCGCGCGTCGTCAAAACGACCCTCGCTTCGATAGAAGAGCATGCTCAAATACCGCGCAAGGGCGGAGTTCGTGAAGCGCGAGGTCATCGCGTCCTTATCGTACGGGATCTCCGAGGATTTCTCGAGAGAGGCCTTCTGCGCGTTCGTCGTGGCGGCGCCGTACTTCGTCGTGATGCCTTTCAGCTTGTTGTCGACGCGGCGTATCTCCACGAGGGCGTCGTCCGTCGAGCCCGAATAGAAGTAGTTAAGGGCGTTGAACGCGTTAAGGTACACGTCCTCGTAGTCCTCTCCCGCGTATTCGAGCACGTTGTCGTTGACGAGATACGAGGAAACCTCGGTCGTGACGCTCTTCGTGAAGTTTTCCGAAATCGCCCGCTCGGCGCTCTGAAGGCTCTCGGCGGACTCGGTATAGGCGCCCGCGAAATGGGCCAGCATGCCCTCGTCAAGGTAATACACGACGCGGTCCTTGGCCGCGTAGCTCTTTTCCTTGGCGGCGCGAACCTTTGCGAGGCCCCCGGCGAAGTTTCCTTCCATAACGTCAGCGTCGATCGAGTCGTAATGAGCGACCGACGCGCATGAGGCGGCGAGCAGAAAAGCGCACGAAACCAACGCGAAATACGCGATTTTTTTCATTTAAAAGTCCTTGTTAATCGTCGATTAGAACCTGACGGACGATCGTTTGATGATCTTCTTGATGTCGCTGTTGTCGCCGATCCAGATCTTCTTGTTGGTCTCGACGTCGATGAGCTCGGCGGAGACGTAATAGGTCCTGGTGGAAACGCCGCCGGCTTGGTCGACGATGGTCTTTACCGATCCGGTCAGCATAAAGTCCGCGCCGGTTTCGTTGGCGAGGGCCTTAACGGTTTCCTCGCTGGCCCAGCTCTGCTGCTCGGTGCGCTCGTCGCGAATCTCGTCGCGCTCGATCTTGCTCGCCACGAACTCGGCCTCGCCGCTGTTAACGATCGCGGCTTCCATCTTCTTGCTTATAATGGAGGTATCGATATGCTCGTCGGAATTATTGCGGAAGGAACCGACGATGATGACGGGCAGCTTGCCGTTCTGCTTCTGGAACTTAGCCACGCGGGGCGAGGCAAGGCAATCCTCGATGAGCGTCGAGCAAACGGTCCTCAGGTCAGTATCGTTCCAATATCCGCTCAAGTCGGTCTGGGTAGACGCGTCGACGCGGGTAACGGTAGTAGAGGGGCCGCTCGCGCATCCGGACGAAAATAGAAGGGCTGACAAGGCAGCTGTGGCGATAAACATACGGTTTTTCATCGAAATCCTCCAAAAAATAAAGTCATTTTCTCAATTATAGCCTAAATACCGCCAAAAACAACGGTATTAGGCGAGCATATTCTATTCCTCGATGAAATCCAGTTCAACTCCGTTCGGGTCGACGGCCGTCATGATTTTCTTTCCGGCCTTAATGGTCCGCGGTTCAGCGATGATCCTAACCCCTTTGGAGGTAAGGTACTTCTCCGTTTCCCCGATCTGATCCACGACAAAGGTCAGGGAGACCCCGCCCGCGGCCGTTGCCTTTCCCTTTTCGTTGTGCAAGAGCTCCAAACTCGCGCCGCTTTCCTTGTCCGACAAGAACGCGATCTGCTTGCCCGGTGCCGCGGAAATCATCGAATCAAAGGAAAACCCAAGAATCTTCTCGTAAAAATCGAGGGATTTCTGGATATCGCTGGTCCGGATTACAACGCTTTTCATCTTCATGTATGTTCCTCCTCGGTGGTGCTGACGAAATTCGCGTCAACGGATCATATTGTATCATGAATTTCCGGAGCTTGTGTTCTATATAACACCCAAGCCTAGGGTTTCGGACCCTCTGTCCTACGACTTTTCGGCGCAGGTGGATGGCTTAAGGGGCGTCTTATTGCCGTTTTCGTCGACCGCGACGAAGGTAACGCGATTGGAGAAGATCAGCTCCTCATCGCGGCGGCCAGGCATGTCGGCGAACACGTCGACGGAATACAAAACAGAGGTGGTTCCGACCCGTACCCGCTCGACCCTAAACCGGAGAATCGAGCCATTGGGGACGGTATGCCGGAACTCGCTGTTATCCATGGCGCGCGTAACGAGAATCGAGCCGCAAAAATCGCGAGCGGCGGCGAGCCAGGCGAATTCGTCGACCCATTTAAGCAGTTGCCCGCCAAAAAGCTTTCCATTGTGATTCAAGTGCTCCGTCCGAACCAGGGTAAACGTGTCCATGATCAAACCTTCCTTCCGTCCCCGCCGGACGATTATGCCTTCGAGAAAAGCTCGCGAAACGCGGCGGGATCGTAGGGCTTCCGGATAAACGCCGCGAAGGCGCCGCGATAGGAGGAATCCCCGTCGGAGTCATCCTCCGTTCCCGTCACCGCGATGATCGGAGCCCCGATGCGAAGCTCCTCTTTCAGAACCTTCGCGGCATCATACCCGTTCATGACGGGCATGTGAATATCCATCAGGATGAGGTCGTAATAATTAACCGGCCGGGTACGGCACATCTCGATCGCCGCCTTGCCGTCCGCCGCGCACTCGACGGAATACCCCTCTTCCGCGATCAGGGCCTTGGCGATCTCTGTATTGATCTCGTTATCCTCGGCGAGGAGCACGACGCCCGAATTGCGCGATATGCGCGGAAGCGAGCCCGACGCGTTCCCGCCCGCCGAATCGGCAGGCCCCGCCTCGGGTTCGGCCACGCTCAGCACGACGACGAAATGGAAAGACGAGCCGTGGTCCGGGGAGCTATCCACCCAAATGACGCCCTGCATAAGCTCGACGAGTCGCTTGCATATCGCGAGCCCCAGGCCGCTACCCTCCGTCTGCTTGCGCAAAACCTCGTCGAACTGCTCGAACTCCGTGAATAGCTTCGAGAGGTTCTCCTCGGATATACCGCAGCCGGAATCGCGCACAGAGCAACGAAGGATCGCCTCCGTACCGATGGTTTCCACGTTGGCGGAAACGGACACGAATCCCCTGTCGGTGAATTTAATCGCGTTGTTGATGAGGTTCATGAAAACCTGGGTAAGGCGAAACTGGTCGCCGTGGACGTAAAAGGGCTCGGGACAGTCGAACTCCACGTGAAGCTCGATCCCCTTCTTCTCCGCCTTCTCCGAGAATAGGTCGACGAGGACTTTCTTGAGCGACCGCAAATTGAAATTCTCCGGCTTGAGGGAAAACTTATGCTCGTTCATCTTCGAGAAATCCAGGATATCGTTCACGACGCGAAGCAGGAGCTCCGAGGCATTCTCGATCTTGCCGATGTAGTCGCGGCAGCGCTCGTCTTTTTCGCGCGCCTTGAGAAAGTACGTCATCCCAAGGATCGCGTTAATGGGCGTCCTAATCTCATGGCTCATGTTGGCGAAGAAATTTTCCTTAAGCCGCGCGTAGCGATGCGTTTCCTCGAGCTGCGCCGAAAGTTTCTGTCGAACCTCGTCCTCTTCCGTCGTGTCCGCGAGATACAGCGCGAACATCCTCTTCCCGCGGATTTGCCTGAGAACCATAAAGTCGCACTGCACGCACCGAACGCCGCCGGGGAGGAACACGCGATACTCGCGCGAAAAGTTCTCGCCGTCCGAGAGCGCCGTCGCGAGCTTCTCCGCGATCGGCTTAAGGAGAGGGTCGACGATTCTCGCGTACGGCAGGGGCTTAAGAAGGTCGCGGGCGTCGATCCTGAGCATCGCGCAGGCGATCTGGTTCGCGTAGCGCACGTTCATGCGATGATCGATTACGATGATTCCCTGCCTGCCCGAAGATAGCAGAAGGGAACTCATCTCTTTCAAGGACTGTAGCGAGGATTGCCGGTGGCGCAAGATAAATAGGAAAACGATCCCCGCCGCGGAGAGCGTTGGAAAGGCGACGCGCAGGGCGATATCGCCGCCGGCATACGCGCCCAGCGCGCCCA
>DAOPXQ010000004.1:17612-24949 GCA_035352395.1 Treponemataceae bacterium
ATTCTCATCGAGACTCCGCCATGGCAACCTCGCAAGAATTATACGCCGTTCTGGGCCGTTTGTGTACCTTTTTTCCCGCATAGTTCGGAGGCTTTCCTACCGACCGCCGCGTGGACCGCCTGGGCGCCCGACGGGGCCGCCTCGCGAATCGCGTCCACGAAGACCGAGCCCGCGACCACGGCGTGCACCGCGGGCGCGAGGGCCAGGGATTGGGCGCCCGTTCTGATGCCGAATCCCCCGAGAACCTTCGCCCCCGATGCGGAAACCGATCCGATAAACCCGAGCGTGTCGTCGTCGATCACGGTCTCCTGCCCGGTAATCCCCGCGCGCAGGGCCGCGTATACGAAGGGCCTCTTAAGGGCAACCATCGCGGCGACGCGCTCCGCGGTCATGGATGGGGCAGCGACGGGCACCGCCGCGATTCCGTGGGCAAGGCACGAGGCTGCGAGCCCTTCGTCGGAATCGAACGGAAGGTCCGGCACGATGAGCCCCGAGGCTCCCGCCGCGGCCGCGCGCGCGACGAACTTCTCGACGCCCGGCTTATACGCGAGGTTCGCGTACGTCATGATAAACGCGGGAATGGCAGGATAGGCCTTTCGCAGTTCCGCGACGAACGCGAAGCAGTCGTCTATCCCGTACCCGCGCGAAAGCACTTGCGCGCACGCGCTTTGGATCGCCTTACCGTCGGCGCTCGGGTCGCTAAAGGGAAACTGCACCTCAAAGTAGGAGACGCCCCCTTCCGCGAGGGCTCGCGCGGCCTCGCGCGCGATTTCCGTCGTCGGGTACCCAGCGACGAGGTGCGCCATCACGGTGACGCCGCCGTTATTCGATGCGTTCATTCCTTGCCTCCGAAAACGTGAATGTCCTTTCCCGACTCCAGCCGCGCGAGCTCCGCCTTGAGGAATTCCTTCCACTCGGCGGGCCTGAATACGGGGGACGTGATGAAGATATCCTTGTCGCCGCGGCCGGACATATTCACGATGATCGCCTTTCCTTTCGGCAGCGACTTCGCGAGCGAGATGGCCGCGGCGCCGGCGTGAGCGCTCTCGAGCGCGAAGATGACGCCCTCGGTTCGCGCGAAAAACTTAACCGCGTCGAGCGCCCCGTCGTCGCGAACCTCGGTAAACTCGATTCGCCCCGACTCGCCGAGAGACGCGAGCTCGGGCCCGATGCCGGGATAGTCGAGACCGGCCGATATGGAGCGCGTATCCGCGACTTGGCCGTCCGGGGTCACGAGGAATCGGCTCTTGTACCCGTGGATAACCCCGTCGCTCGCCGCCGTGCCCGTCATTCGCACGGCGTTCTCCCCGGTTCGGGGACCGATGCCGCCCGCCTCGACGCCGATAAGGCGCGGCGACGTCGCGTGGATAAACGGCTCGAAGAAACCGATCGAGTTTGATCCGCCGCCGACGCACGCAACGAGCGCCGCGACGTCGAGGTTACGCTCGGCTGCCTGCGCCTTCGTCTCGCGCCCTATGACGGACTGAAAGGTCCTGACCATGTCGGGAAACGACGCGGGCCCGAGCGCCGAACCGATAAGGTAATGCGTCGTCTCGAAGCTCGAAGCCCAATCGCGCATGGCCTCGTTTATCGCGTCCTTCAGCGTCCTGCTTCCGGCCATCACCGGGACGACCTTCGCGCCGTAGAGCTCCATCGCCGCGACGTTGGGCTGCTGTCGCTTTACGTCGACCTCTCCCATGTACACGACGCACTCGAGCCCAAGCCGGGCGCAGGCCGAGGCCGTCGCGACGCCGTGCTGGCCCGCGCCGGTCTCCGCGATGATTCGGCGCTTGCCCATCCGCCGCGCGAGCAGGGCCTGCGCGAGGGCGTTGTTTATCTTATGCGCGCCCGTGTGGGCGAGCCCTTCCATCTTAATGTATATGTCGGCCCCGCCGAGCTCGCGCGTCGAGTTCTCCGCGAACAGAAGGGGCGTTGGCCTACCGATGAAATCGCGCCTTAAGCCCTCGAGCTCCGACACGAACTCGGGATCCGCCATCGCGAGCGCGAAGGCCGACTCGAGCTCGTCGAGCGGCTTTCGCAGGACTTCCGCCACGTACTTACCGCCGAAGCGGCCGAAAAAACCGTTATCGCTCATTTCTCAACTCCCTGAAAAAAGTCTTCATTAGAATCGGATCCTTCTTGCCCGGCGAGGACTCGAGCCCGCTCGACGCGTCCATCAGTTCGGGACGAAACTCGTCCGCGTACTGCCTCGCGTTCAGCGGCGTGATGCCGCCGGCGAGCCAAAGCGCGCCGCGCTCGGAAGCCTTGCGGACGAGGGCCTTGGGTATCGCCTTGCCGGTGCCGCCGGAAAAGCCCTCGACGCGCGCGTCGACGAGCACGCGCGGCTCGCCGTTCGCGAGGAAGGCGTCGATCCCCGAAAGATCCTCGTCGCCGCCAAGACGGACGGCCGCGTACCGGCCGAGACCATAGGTCCCGCCGGCGCCGTCCAGCGCGCGTAAGCCTTCGGCGCCGTCGCCGTGATACTGGATCGCGTCGAGCGTTCCCTCCAGCGTGAGCGCGATCGCCTCCTTACCGGCGGCCGACTCGGGATCCGTCACGACTCCGACGAGAAGAGGCTGCTTCCTCGCGCCTCGCGCCGCGCCCGAGTGGCCCGCGGAAAATACGCCGACGCTCTCGCTCGCGTTCGACCGCGATCGAAGGGCAAGCCTAGACGAAACCTCGCGAACCAGCGACGCGCTCGCGCGCCTGGGACTGTCCGCGAACACGAACCCAAGGAGATCAGCGCCGAGATCCGCCGCGAGCAGCGCGTCGTCCGCGTTCGCGAGCCCGCATATTTTTATCAGCGGCTGCGCAGCGCCGCGCGCCGGATCAGTGTCTCTCGCGCGGGCGCGCTTTCCGATCTCCCTCCAGAAATGGCCGCTCCAATCGGGACGGGCCGATAAAAAACCCTCCACGAGGGTCGAGGCGCGCTCGGGATTTCTCGCGGCCGCCTCCCCTATCAGTATTCCGTCGAAGCCGAGCCTCCGCGCGAAACGGCACGCACCCGGGGTCGCGGCGCCCGACTCGAACACCGCCTTGCAGGGAAGCCGCGAGCGCATGGTCGCGGGCACGAGAGGGTCGATATGAAACGTCGCGAGGTCCCGCGCGTTAACGCCGGAAAGCACGGCGCCCGCGCGCGATGCCGCCTCGAGTTTCGGCACGTCGCTTTCCTCTCGCACCTCGATGAACGGCACCATCCCGAACGAGCGGCACTTAGCGGCCATGCGCAAGAGGGCGTCCTTCTCGAGGATTCGCGCGATAAGGAGCACGGCGTCGGCCCCGGCGCGATACGCTATCTCTATCTCGTCCTCGTACAGGAGAAAATCCTTTCTGAGGAAGGCGATGTCCGGATACGCGGAGCTAACCGCGACGAGGTCGTCGAGCGATCCCTTGAAGAAGCGGCTTTCGGTCAGGACCGAGACGTTCCGCGCGCCTGCGGCGGCATATCGGCCCGCGAGGTCGACGGGGTCGAGATTCGGCGCGATGTCTCCCTTTGAGGGCGAAGCGCGCTTTATCTCCAGGATCGCGCCCGGCTCGCGGAGGAATGGGACGATCGGCCTAATCCTACTCGCGGGCACGCATGAGCCGAAGGTCGGCCCAAGGCGCGCGTAATCCTCCCGGCGAGCCGAGACGATCTCGTCGAGGATATCAGGCACGGCTTGCCTCCCTAACCTCGTCGATTTTCCTCGCGACCGATCCGTCGGAGATCGCGCGCATCGCGAGGCCGAATCCATCCTTGATCGTCGCGGACTTTCCCGAGACGTATATCGTCGCGGCCGCGTTAAGCGCGACCGCAGCGCGAAGGGCCGGCCTTCCGCCGCCCGAAAGAATCTCCTGGGCGAGCCGAACGTTCTCGGCGGCGTCGCCTCCGAGAAGGTCCGATGCCTCGCATCCCGAAAGACCAAAGTCCGCGGGGTCGATCACGTACTCAACCCGCTTTCCGTCCTCGCCGATCTCGATCACGTCCGTCGGCGCGCAGGGCGAAATCTCGTCCATCCCGTCGCGGCTCGATATGACCATGACCCTGCGCGAGCCGAGCATCTTCGACGCCTCCGCGACGGGGGACATCAGCGCCTTGTCGTATACCCCGAGCATCTGGTACTGCGCGCCCGCCGGGTTCGAGAGCGGGCCGACGAGATTCATGATCGTCTTGACGCCGAGCGCCTTTCGGACGGGGGCCGCGAACCGCATGGCGCCGTGATACACCGGCGCGAAAAGAAAGCCGAAATCGGTCTTCTCGATGATAGCGGCGGTTTTCTCCGCCGAGACGTCGATCTTAATCCCGAGCGCCTCGTAGAAATCCGCCGAGCCCGACTTGCTCGAGACGGCGCGGTTTCCGTGCTTCGCGATCGGCACGCCGCAGCTCGCGGCGACGATCGCCGCCATCGAGCTGATGTTAAAGCTGCCGATCCCGTCGCCGCCGGTGCCGACAATGTCGGTCAGGTCCTTGGATATGGGCACGTCCTTTTTCTTTCTGCAGAGAACGGCGGCGCAGCCCGCGATCTCGGAGGCCGAGGGGCCCTTCGCGGCGATAGCCGTCAGGATGGCGCTCGTCTGCCGCTCGTCGAGCACTCCCTCTGTAAGGTCCTCCATGAAGAACTCCGCCTCGGCGCGGCTCATGTCCTTGCCCGCGACGAGCGACGATAGCACCTTGCTGAACGGAAGGCCCTCGCGTCGATACGAGAGAAACGCCTTCAGAAGCGCCTCGCCCTGACCGGACGCGATCGACTCGGGATGAAACTGAACGCCCTCCACATCGAACGATTTATGCCTGATGCCCATCACGTCGCCGTCGGCGGAGCGCGCGGTAACCTCAAGGCAGTCCGGGAGGGAGGATTCCTCCACGACGAGGCTGTGGTAGCGGGTAAAGGTTCCCTTAGTGCCGATGGTGCGATACAGACCCTTTCCGTCGAGCGTCATCTCCTCCGCGATCCCGTGCTTGATGAATTTCGCACCGACGATCTTTCCCCCGAAGGCGTAACCGATCGCCTGATGCCCAAGGCAGATGCCGAGCACCGGGACGCGGCCGGCGAATCGCCTGATCGCCTCGACGCTGATCCCGGCGTCCTCGGGGCGCCCGGGCCCCGGGGAAACCACGAGGCGCGAGGGCTTCAGCGCCTCGATCCCGTCGACGGTGATCTCGTCGTTGCGGACCACGCGGATCTCCTCGCTCGAAAGCCGCGCGAGGTATTGGTACACGTTATAGGTAAACGAATCGTAGTTATCGATAAGGACTATCATTGCGCTTCTCCCTTGAGACCCGCGAGCGCGGGCTCGGCGGTTTTTGCGTCGGCGGTTGTAACGTCGGCGTATGTTGCTTCGGCGGCCTTCGCCGCGCGGCCGTCCAGGACGGATCTCATCGCCGCGAGCTTCTCGTTCGTCTCCTCCCACTCGCGCTCGGGATCGGAGGCGTTCACGATCCCCGCGCCGGCCTGCAGCGTCCACCGATTGCCCTGCTTGAGCGCGCACCGAATGGCGATGCAGAAATCAAGGTCGCCGTCCGGCTCGACGTAACCGACGGCGCCCGCGTAAAACGTTCTCCGCTCTTTCTCTAGCGAGGACAGTATCTCGATCGCGCGGATCTTCGGCGCGCCGGAAACGGTGCCCGCGGGAAACGCGGCGCGAAGCACGTCGATGCCCCTCGTCTTGGATCCGGCCTCGGCGACGACGTCGGAGACGATGTGCATGACGTGGCTGAACATCTCGACGGTCATGTTGCGCGTCAGGCGCACGGAGCCCGGAACGCACACGCGGCCAAGGTCGTTCCGCGCGAGGTCGACGAGCATCAGGTGCTCGGCGCGCTCCTTCGGGTCCGCGAGCAATTCCTTCTCGAGCGCCATGTCCTCGGCGGTGTTTTTCCCGCGACGCCTCGTGCCCGCGATGGGCCTGATGGACGCGACCGAGTCGCGGACGCGGACGAGGCTCTCGGGCGACGCGCCGATGATCTGGTAGTTTCCGAAGTCAAGGTAGAAAAGGTAGGGCGACGGGCTCTTGGAGCGGAGCCTGCGGTAGACCTCGAGCGCAGGCTCCGGGGAGTCGAGCGTAAGGCGCCGCGACATGACGCACTGCAGGAGGTTTCCCGCGACGATGTGTTCCTTGATGGCGCGGACGCCCGCGACGAAGTTCGCGTGGCTCGCTTTCTCGTCGCTTACGACGGCGCAGGGCGCCGGTTCGTCGGGCGGGGCAAGGTAGGAAAAGTCGAGGTCGCCGAGCCGGCGTTTAATCTCCGCGACCGCTTCCTCAAGGTCGATCTCGTGCTGCTCGTAGTTAAGCCCAAAGATGTGGATAACGTCGGTAAAGTGGTCGAACACGAGATACACGTGTCCGACGATAAACTCCGACTCGGGGATTTCAATTGAATCGTCCTGCGCGAGGAGCGCGATCTTGTCGCATCGCTGGCAGAACTCATAGCCGAGAAAACCGACGCCCGCGCCGGGAAGCGGGATTCCGTCCGGTGGAAGGGCGTTTTGCGAGGCGACCGCGGCCTCGGCGTCAAGGATATCGCCGCCCGTAAACCGGATGTCCTCGCCGTCCACGGTGAAGAACACGCCGTCGGCTCCCTGGCGGATTCGAAAGGCCTCGCGCGCAAGGATGATAGAGTATCGGTCCCTGCCGTGCGTGAACGAAGCCGACTCGAGGATCGCGAGGGCGCCCAGTTTCTTCGCGAGCGCGAACGGGGTATACCGCTCGCCTGAAATCGACGCAAAAACGGAATCGCTGCGTTTTATCACCATATGGTTCGCTCCTGTATCCAATCATATTGTTACTTCTTGTAGTAACACTGTCAGAATACCGGAGTTTATTGTTACTGTCAATAGAAACGTTTACTTTATTTCCAGGAAAAAAGCCGTCACCTCGTCCGCGAACTTTACCGGCTCCTCAAAGCACGGTGAGTGCGCCGAATTCTCAAACCACACAAAGCTTTTTCGCGGCGCCTCGAGCATCAGAAAATACGACTCGGCTAACGGGCTTGGAACGTTGTAGTCAAAACGCCCCGCGGCGATCATTACGGGAACTTCGAGGCGGGGAACCTCTTTCCTCAAATCGCGCTGAAGAACGCCATTCCACATCGTCCTTAAGCTACTCCTGTTTCCCCGGATGTAGTTCACCTTGTCCATGAAGGTATACTCCGGCGCAAGCAGCACGTTTCGGATCATATGGTTCATAAACTTGGGATCATGGCCGGTCGCCCCACCGTACGCATTAAGCCAATTCCTCTCCGTCATAATATGCTTCATCCAGTCTGGCTCGGCGGGGTTTTTACCGTACATCGCGATAGACTCAAGCGCCTTGATTCCCTTGGCGTCACCGCGTTGCTTCGCCTGCGCAAGCGCCCA
>DAOPXQ010000005.1:0-18310 GCA_035352395.1 Treponemataceae bacterium
CCAAGGCCGCCATCGACGAGCAGGGCTGGCTCCATACGGGCGATCTCGCGCGGCGAACCCCCGAGGGGAACTACAAGATTACCGGCCGCATCAAGGACATGATCATCCGCGGCGGCGAAAATATCTATCCCAAGGAAATCGAGGAATTCCTCTACTCCCATCCCGCCGTGCGCGACGTGCAGGTTGTCGGCGTTCCCGACATCACGATGGGCGAGGAGATCTTGGCGTGCGTCATCCTTAAGGAAGGAGCAACCGCGACTGCGGATGACCTTAAGGCCTACGTAAAAAGCCACATGGCCAAGCACAAGACACCGAAGTACGTCGAATTCGTGGATTCCTTCCCGATGAACGCCGCCGGTAAGATCATGAAATACAAGATGCGCGAATGGGCGGTGGAAAAACTGGGGCTCCAAAAAGCGGCCTCCGTGGAAACGGCATAAAACGACACTGCGCGAACAAGGCTCCCTGCCGAAAACGGCATGGGAGCCTTTTTTTAAATTGACGCGTGGCGTATCCTGCCCTAAAATCATTAAATGATCCATGTAATCAAGTCTTTCTTCCTCTCAAAATACGAAAACTGCGATTTTATCGAACAGAACAAGGCGAGAGTCTTTCTGTATTACAGCTTGCTCATGCTCATTTTGTTGGGCTTCATCCCACTTGGATACGTCGTTATGCATATGCCTACGGACGTAGCGATAAGGGGCGGATTGGGTGCCGTGGTAATCGCGGGGCTCGTCGTAGTTAGCCTGTGCATACTCAGGACCGGCAAACTTAACGCCGCGATCGCGGCCTATTCCTTTCCGACCGTCCTGATCGTTAACGTCGTTCGCATAATGAACGCCGCGGGGGACCATTCCACGGCCTTCACCGCGTACATCTTCTACATGATCTACCTGATCGTCTTCTTGGCCGCGTTCGGAAAGCGATGGCACGTGCCCGCGGCCGCTATCCTCTTCATCGCGAACAACGTCGCGACGCTGTATATCGTGCGCGGCGACGAAGGATCCGTCGCCATGGCGAACGTGACGGGGTTCATCAACGGCACGCTCGGAATGGCGGTCACCGCGGTATCGGCCTACGCGCTCGTCTCGCTCATGCAGTCTTACACGGATACCCTCAGGGCAAACTCGGACTCCGCGAACAGGAAGATGAAGGACATCGAGGACGTCATCGTTAAAACCCGCGACGGGCTTGACGTCGGCGACTCCCTGATCGGCGAGGTAAAATCGATGGAGGCGAGCCTTGAGTCGATCAACGCGCGCCTTACGGCCTCGAAGGAACGGCTCGACCAACTTTCGGTGGAGATCGCCGAGGCAAAGCGCGCGAACGACGAGATCGTCGGGGCGAGCTCGGAACTCGACAGGGCCGGCGAGTCCTATCGAGGGATCACCGAACAGGCTTCCGCCGCCGTAAACGAGATGACCGCGTCGATACAGGGCATATCCAACGTGTCCACCAGGAGCAACGCGAGCGTGGAAATGCTCTCGCGAAGCATCTCGCAGGGAGAGGAAGCCGCCTCAACCGCAGCCGAGTCCATGAGCAGGCTATCGGGCAACGCGGACAGTCTTCTTTCGATCGTGGACGTCATAACCGGTATCGCTGGACAGACGAACCTGCTCGCGATGAACGCCGCGATAGAGGCCGCGCACGCCGGCGACAGCGGTAAGGGATTCGGCGTCGTCGCTGACGAGATCAGGCGCCTCGCCGAGGAAACCTCGCAAAACATCCAGGCTATTACCGAGGGACTTCAGACCTTCCTTAACGACGTCGGCACGGCGGAAAAATCCTTCTCCGGCATAGGCGGGGCGTTCGGCGACATAAGCCTTCGCGCGACGGACGTCGCGCATGCCTTCGAGGAGATCATCGCGGGCCTCCAAGACCTGGACGCGGGAACGACGGACATCGACCGCTCGGTCATGTCCGTCGTCGACAGCTCGTCCGGAATGTCCGCCTCCATCCGATCGGTGGACCGAATGGTCGCCGACAACAACAAGGCCATCGACTCGGTTAAGCGTCTCACGCTCGAGTCTCTTGCCGATCTCGCCAGGATATCCGAGGGCTTCGACGATATTCTCGCGCGCGCGGGAAAGCTTCGGAATCTTGGCAACGAAAGCGGCGGCTGCATGAGCGAGATGGATGCCGCGATCAGGAAACTAAAGGACGATTAACCCTTTCGAAGATAAGACACAAAATCATCGTAACTAAGCGGGCGCGACACCAGATATCCCTGAATGTTGTCGCATCCCCGCTGGCGGAGCCGCTCGAGCTGTTCGTAGGTTTCCACGCCTTCCGCGATGGACGATAGTCCGAACGCCTTTGCCATGGAAATGACGGCGGATACGATATCCCCGCCGGAACGGTCGTCTTCCATCGCGCGGACGAACGATTGGTCGACCTTCAGGCAATCGACGGGAAGCCGATGCAGGTATTGCAGAGAGCAGTATCCCGTGCCGAAATCGTCGATCGCGAACGACACTCCCATCTCCCTGATTCTCTTCATCGTTTCGGTGACGAGTGAGATGTTTCGCATGCAACCGGACTCGGTAACCTCGAGCTTTAGGTAGCGAGGCGGAAGCCCGGTTGTCCGCAATACCGACGTCACCATATCCACGAGGGTTCCGGACTCGAATTGCCTAGCCGACACGTTCACGGAAACCTGAACGCCCTTTCCCATATCAAGCCAAGTCTTCGCGTCCTTACAGGCCTGCAGAAGAACCCAATCGCCCAAGGGCGCGATGAATCCCGTTTCCTCCGCGACCGGAAGGAAATCGCCCGGAGAGATCAATACGTCCGGTTCTGGCCTCCACCGAATCAAGGCCTCCACTCCCACGAGCCCGGTGGGCATGCCCGGAGTCGCGTCCATAACGCCGTTTTGCGGCTGGTAGTACAAAAGGAACTCATTCCGCTCAAGGGCCTTGTGCATCTTTGAGTCGATCTCTATCTTGCCCTGATTCGCGAGCTCCATCTCGCCCGAGGCGTATCGGTACATTCCCTTCCCCGCGTCTTTCGCGAGATACATGGCGGCGTCCGCCTTCCGTATCAGCGTCTCCGCGTCGTTCGCGTCCTTTGGATAAAGGGCGATCCCAACGCTCGCCCCGATGTAAATGTCAGCGTTCCCGATCTCGAAGCGCATCGCCATTTTCTGCACGACGGACGAGGCGATCGTGCCCGAGTTCTCCTCTCGCGCAATGTCTTTCAAGATGATGGTGAACTCGTCGCCGCCGATTCGGCTCAGCGTATCGGACTCGCGTATCAGCGACCCAAGCCGCTGCGCTACCTTTACCAGAAGCTCGTCGCCCATCGGGTGGCCCATCGTGTCGTTCACGGTCTTGAACCGATCAAGGTCGATAAAAAGCAGGGCGAACAACCCCTTTGAGCGCTTCGCGCACGTGATCTCGTGCTCAAGCCTGTCGGAGAATAGCATTCGGTTCGGTAATCCGGTTAAGGGATCGAAATACGCCAGATGATTGAGCTTATCTTCCGCTTCCTTAATCACGGAAATATCCGTCGACACGCCTATGTAATTGGACGGAATACCGCGATCGTCGTAGATGGTGTTGATAGTCTGCCATTTGGGAAACAGGGCCCCGTCCTTTTTGCGGTCCCAAATCTCACCCTCCCAATGCCCTTTCTTTATAAGCTCGTCCCACAGTATTCGATAGAAACCGGCATCGTGCCTGCCCGAATGGAATATGCGCGGATTCATCCCGAGCAATTCCTCCCGGGAATACCCGCTCATTAGGCACATCGCGTCGTTCATGTCCATGATGTTTCCGTCGAGGTCCGTAATAATCACGGCCTCGCTGGTGTTCTCCAGAACCTTCTTGAACATCTCGAGCTTCGTGTTCACCGACGCGAGGGTTTCGTTGCGCCTTGATATGAGCTTTTCGAGCCCTTCCTTCGCCTTCATCACCTCAAGATGCGCTTCCCGCGTTTTATCGTGCATCTGCCGGATCATATCGGCGATCTTTCCGATTTCATCGGTTTTCCGATACAGCGTTTCAGGCGGGCTGAACAGTTTATCTCCCGTCTCACCGGAGTTGATCTCGGATACTTGCGACTCGAATGAGTCCAGCGCGCTTTCGATGCTCGAGAGCGGCAGGGTTATCCAGTTATGGAACGCGTACGTCAGCGCGATGATGTACAGAAGCATGATAAAGGCGAAAAGGACGACGATGCTCCGCACGAAGTATTGGCTCTGACGCAGCAGGATTCGCGGGGATTTTATGCCGAGCAAAATCGACGGTCGGCCGGCCGGATCGTAGAATTGCGCGAGGCCCTGAATGACGGAACCCTTAGAATCGGGGTGAATGCCAACCCTAACCCGCGTCGTTCCGCCTTCCAAGGACGATCCGCCGGAATAGGTTCCGGGCAATATCTCAAGGGCAACGCCGGTTCGGTCGCGTAAATCGATAATGAATTTCTCGTCGATAGTCCTTCCCATCAACAGCACGCCGGCGGGTGGGCCCGAGCCGTCCGTATGGACGATCGGCGCAAATGCGCACAGGAGCGTTTTCCCATCAATCGTTATTATTCCATTGTCTTCCGAGTCTACCGTGGATCTCCAACGGGAGATCGTGAATCCGTCGGGATAGTTCTCGCAAGGGACCGACTGCTTGCCGGCCTCGTTGCAAACCGCGATCAATACGCGACCGCCCTCATCGTAGATGGCGAAAAAACCTAGATTAAGATTATCGTAAACCGTTTCGCCGACATTCTGCTCGATATAATCCGGATTCGCGTCCCGCGCGTATTGGTAGGTTTCGTCCCATACGGAGTAATCGCGCGCCTGAGTGGAAAGGTTCTGCGCCTCAAAACCGATTGCGTTTACCACGCGCTCGATATCATGCATGGCGTTATCGTGCTCAATGGAGGCGAAGCGCGTACGCACGAGAAACGTAATGACGGAGATCAATCCGATCGTGTAAACGGTGATGAGAATTATCGTCAATAAGAGCAGCTTGTTGCGTATTCTCAAGCGATTTGTCTCCTGCCATCAAGTATATGTGCAGAAGACAGGTCGTCAAACGCCCAGAATGTCCTTAATCACCTCTCCGGCGACTATTAATCCCGCGACCGACGGAACGAAGGGAACGCTGCCCGGTATCGGTTTTCTTGACCCTTCTTTGATAAGCTCGTCGGGCACGGTCGGGTGTCGCGGTTCTTCCCGCGAGTAAAGCACCTTAAGCTTCTTGATACCGCGCTTCCTCAGCTCCTTTCTCATCACCCTCGCGAGCGGGCAAATACTCGTCTTCGAGATATCCGCGATCTCCAGCCTTGTCGGGTCAAGCTTATTTCCCGTGCCCATACTACTGATTAGGGGAACGCCCAACCTTACGGTCTCCTCGGCAAGGATAATCTTTGCGGAAACGGTATCTATGCAATCAACCGCGTAATCGCAGGCCGATAGATCGATCTCACCCTTTGTCGACTCCCCGTAAAAGCTCTGATAGGTATCTACCTTGGCGATCGGATTGATCGCGAGGATCCTGTCACGGGCCGCGAAAACCTTAGGATCCCCGATGGTTTCATGAGTCGCTATCAACTGTCTGTTTATGTTGGTAACGTCCACTACGTCATTATCCACGAGAATGAAATGCCCGATGCCCGCGCGCGCGAGCGCCTCAACAACGTAGGATCCAACCCCGCCCATGCCGAAAACCGCGACGGTGCACGCGGCAAGTTTCGAGGTGGATAGCTCGCCAAGAAGCAATTCACTGCGAGAAAACTGATTAACCATGATCGACTCCGTATCCGCGCCGCATATTGACAGCGCGACTATCAGGGTAATACATTACGCTCATGGATGACAAACGTTTTTTGTTTGGCGGATTATTCGCGATCGCGAACGAACTGCAGGTCGTCGGAGACCTATTCCTCGGGGAGATGACGGCCAAACAGTGGCTTTTACTGGAATGCGTCGCCGAGCACTCGCCGGCGCGCCCAAACTTAACGCGACTTTCATCGGCTCTCGGCAGTTCAAGACAAAACGTCAAGCAGCTCGCCCTCAAGCTTGAGGCCCTCGGTTACGCCAATCTCTTGCCGGAGGAAAGCGACCACCGCGAGGTTTGCGTCGCGCTCACCGATAAGGCCCGGGAATTCCTATCGTCCCGTAATCAGGATTTAATCGACTTTCTGAACACTCTTTTTGATGGATTACCGCCCGAGGAAATTCGCGCGACCCTCCACACGATGGAAACGCTCGACGCGAACGTTAAGCGCCTCCATGAGAAGTACACGTAAAAAACGCGCCCGAGCGCACACATCATACGACGTTGACGCACGGACGCGCTATTGCCGAAAGACGCCTTAACCCAGGATTTTCTTCAGATCCGCCTCGGGCGTCGAAATGGGGGTGACGTTCCATTTATCGACGAGCACCTTCAAGACGTTCGGCGAAACGAACGCGGGAAGCGTCGGTCCAAGATAGATGTTCCTAATGCCGAGCGAAAGCAGGGTCAGTAACACGCATACGGCCTTTTGCTCGTACCAGGAAAGGACGAGCGTCAGCGGAAGGTCGTTAACGCCGCACTTGAACGCGTCCGCGAGAGCAAGCGCGACCTTGATCGCGCTGTACGAATCGTTGCACTGTCCCATGTCGAGAATCCTCGGCAGGCCCGCTACCGTGCCCAGGTCCAGATCGTTAAAGCGGAACTTTCCGCACGCCAGCGTCAGAACGACCGAGTCTTTCGGGGTTTGCTTTACGAACTCGGTAAAGTAATTCCTTCCGGGCTTCGCGCCGTCGCAACCGCCGACCAGGAAGAATCGGCTTATCTCGCCGGCCTTCACCGCGCCGATGATTTTTTCGGCATGTCCCAAAACCGCGTCATGCCCGAATCCGGTCGTCAGCACGTCCCCGCCGTTGATACCGGTCATCTTCCTACCCTCGGGATAACCGCCCAGCTCTTTCGCTTTTTTTATCACGGCGGAGAAATCTTTTTTACCGCCATGCTCGGCGATGTGCGTCATTCCGGGGAATCCGACGACGGAAGTCGTGAATACCCTGTCTTCGTACGAAGCCTTAGGCGGCATCAGGCAGTTGGTCGTAAAGAGGAACGCCGCGGGAACGCCGTCGAATTCCTTCTGCTGGTTTTGCCAAGCGGTGCCGAAGTTTCCCTTAAGCTGCTGATGGCGCTTGAGCATCGGGTATGCGTGGCAGGGAAGCATCTCTCCGTGCGTGTATACGTCTACGCCGGTACCGTCGGTCTGCTCAAGAAGCTGCGCGAGATCGTGGAGATCGTGCCCGGTCACGACGATGAACGGACCGCTCTCGATATTGGTCGAAACCCTCGTGGGCGCGGGTATTCCGTACGCGCCGGTATTCGCCTCGTCCAGAAGCGCCATGCACGCAAGGTTTACCTGACCGAATTCCATGTTGAGGTCTAGTAGCTCGGGAACGCCCTTATCCTCGGCGATCGCCTTAAGACCCTTACACATGAACGCGAACACGGAAGGATCGCGCTTGCCGAGCGCGGCCGCGTGATGCGCGTAGGCCGCCATACCGCGCATGCCCAGGAGCAGCAAGGTTTTCAGGCTACGGACGTCCTCGTCCGGCGCGGACCACAGGGCTTTCATTTCGAAGGGAACGATATCCTTAGCGCGCCCGGTCGCCGCGATCGCGTCGTCGATCCTCGCGATCGTCGCGGAAATAGCGGCATCGTCAAAGTTGACGTTCGTGATGCAGGTAAAAAGACCGTCCATCAACAGATCGTCCGTTTTCGGGCTATCCGGATCGGCGACGCGCGCAAGATCGATCAGTTTCCCCGTAAGCCCATCCTGAAGATTAGCCGTCGGCTCTTTTTTTCCGCATACCCCATTAACCGTGCAGCCCTTTCCGCCGGCGGTCTGCTCGCATTGAAAACAAAACATTGACATGAGTGTGTCCTCCTTCATGTGATCTACTTGAATCGTAATCTGGGGTAATTATTCATGCCGTTGCATATGCAACGGCGTATGCTCTTTTATGACCAAAGCTCGCGCAATTTGCTATACTGGCCCGGTAAAGGACGAACATGGATTTTAACCGATGCTATAAATGCTTTAAGCCAATGAAGGCGTGCAGATGCGCAGATATTACCCCGGTGGATACCGGGGTACGTTTCATTTTCCTAATGCACCCTAAAGAAGCGTATAAACAAAAGACGGGGACGGGGCGTCTCACGAGCCTATCGCTGGCGGATTCGGAGATTATCGTCGGAATCGACTTTACGAATAACGCCCGCGTTAACGAGCTTATTAGCGGCGCGAACGGCGCTGAGGGATACGGAGAAGGAAAGGACGCTTTCCCGGTGATCCTGTATCCCGCGAGCGACGCGTATTTTACGGACTCGCCGGAATTCAGGACGGCAATTGGTCACAAAAAACTGATCGTGATCGTCGTGGACGCGACCTGGTTCTTCGCCAGGAAAATGATTAATCTGAGCGTCAACCTTCATGGCATCCCAAAGCTTTCCTTCAGGAAGGAATACCGATCTCGGTTCGAATTCAAAAAACAACCGTCGCCCGAATGCCTTTCGACGATCGAGTCGACGTACTACCTCGCGCAGGAGCTCAAGGAGGCCGGCATCGTAAAACCCGAAGCCGACCTCTCGTGCCTCATGACGGCTTTCCGCAACATGGTCGAGTATCAACTCGCCTGCGAGCAGGCGCGCCACGTCGCAATGGCGCGCGAGCTATACCCGGAGCTATTCGAGGGTCAGGCCTGAGAGATAGGCCGAGAAGGCGTTCTGGGCGTCCTCGTGCGCCTTCGTCGCCTCTGCGAAATCCTGGTCTATCTTCTCGATCCTCGCGTCGCCTGCGGCGAGTTTCTTGAGATACTCCTTGCCCTGCGCGGTCTCGTTTCCGGAAGCCTCAAGGTTCTTGCGGATTCGGTCCTGTTCCTTCACTTCCCTTCCCCGCTGCTGATCGAGCTTTTGAAGCTTGGCCTCGGCGATGACGACGGCCTTTTTGAACTCCGCCGCTTTTTCAAGGGCGGCCTTAATCGCGGGAGAAATTCCCCCGGTCCTCGCGTACGCCGCAAAGTCGTCGTCGCCCAGCCCCTCTAGGGAGATCGCCTGATACTCCGGAGCGACCTCCCTCACGTCGAGCGTGGACTCGCCCTTAGGCGCGACCGTTAACCCAAAGCGATACAGCGAATCGGTCTTTTCCTCAAACTTCGCGGGCGCCTTCAGGCTTGCGCGCTCGATAAACGGATGCTCCACGACGACGCGCTTTTGCGACGAGCCGGAGTTCTTGATCGTGTATTTCCGGGAGTACTCGCGCTGAATGGAGATCATCAGCGTGCCCTTGTTCAGCCCGTATTTGGTTACCGATGACGACTCGTCGAGCGAGGCGATAGCGCTCACGGAAAGATCCTCCCCGAACGCGATGATTCTTTTCTCCCCCTCGGGGAAAAACTCGATGAGCGCGTCGCCCGCGTAGCTTCCCTCGTCAAACACCGTGATCGGGCCGGCGGGAAGCTTCATCCCCGTCGTGTTCACCAAGCTCGCGCAAAGCATGGGATGGACAGAGCCGCCGGCCAACACCTTAGCGCCCGAGAGGACGCTGATCTTTTCGGCCTTAAGAGTCGTCTCGACGAGCGGGATCATCGCGCTCTGACGTCGCGCGATCGACACTGGCTTGGCGACGGTAAAGAGGAACATCTCGCCCGCGGAAGAGGTTTTAGCCGTATCAAGGCGCGCGCTGTTTTCCGTCAGCGCATACCCCGCCCGAGGCGCTTCGGCTTTTCTCGCCTTCATCGCGGGCGCGGGGGACGATTGCATCATGTCATACATCAAGGCGCTGTCCGATTCCTGCGCAAGTTCCTCCTTATTTCCGCCGTATCCAGAATCATAGGTAACCGCCTCCGCGGCCCCCGCAATGGAAAGAGGCAGCACAGGGCGCTGAAAGTACAGGGGCGGGTACAGATTCTGCACGAAGGACACCGGCTTCCCCGTAACCAGGGAGAGCTGGACGTCTTTCCAATCCATGTTGCCCGCATTGTCGACGATAGCCCATCCCTGAAAGGCGGACTTATCCCCCGAAAGCTCAATGCGATAGCTCGTCTTCCAAACGGGAACGGGAACGACGTATCCAAGGGAGACCTTTCTGTCTCCCTTCGCGGGAAGATTAACGTCTATTTCCCTCGTGCTCGAATCGCGCGAGGAGAGGATTAAGTCAAGCGCGCGCGCTATATCCGCGCCGATCGCCGGGTCCGTAAACGAAAACGTCGAAACCTCGGAAAGCGCGATCACGCGAATCCCTGAGGGGGTAACGATCGAAAGATACGCCTCGGTTTTCCCGTCCTTTATCTCCCGTCTCTCGACGCCGAGAATCCTTCCTGAGATTTTATCCGGCGCCGCAAGCAAAATCTCCGCGCCGCGAAGCCCGGCTAGAACCTGTGCGACGTCGGGATTACTCGAAAGGTCCACCTTAAGGCTCTTCAGGGTCCGCTCGAGCGTATCCTCCGAGGCATAGCGCACGGAGGGCGACGTCGATTCCGGGTCGTGGATCACGAGAGACTTCAGCACGTCGTTGACGGCGTCGGGCGCGAACAGCAACGGGATCTGACCGTTCCCGGATACGTTTCCCTCATGCAGGAAAAATCCCACGCCGGAGGAAAACAGGGATACGCGCGTCACGGGCAAATCGCCCGCGCTCTGCGCAAACGCAAAACCGGACGAAACGATCATGGCAATAATAAAGGCGCTTCTTGCGCCCGATTTCGCGATCTTCATATCGATTAGCTCCTTTTAGGTTCTGGTAATTAACAACCCGCTTCCTCGACTGTAACGCCGCCGCCAAATGTTTTCCACCGAATTCGCGCGCGTGGTATGCAAAAAAAAAAAGGCCGGATCATCGTCATAATCGACGGTGATCCGGCCAATTCATAAACGAGTGCCCTTATTAAGGGTTATTTCTTCTTGTTCTTTTTCTCCGCCTGCTCTTTTTTCAGAAGCTTTTCAAAGTCTTTGGTCTCCGAAATAATCACGCCGGAAAGACCAAGCAAGCCGATCAGGTTCGGGATCGCCATGAGTCCGTTAAACACGTCGGAGATATTCCACACCATGTCAAGGTTAGTCGCCACCGCGCCGACGCCCGCGACCGCGATATACACGATGCGATAAGGAAGAATCGCTTTCTGACCGAACAGGTAATAGATACAGCGCTCGCCGTAATACGCCCAGCCGAGCACGGTGGAGTACGCGAAGAGAAAGAGGCCGATGGAGACAAAGTACGGCCCAAAGTCGCCGGCAAGGTTCTTGAACGTCGACATGGTAAGGGCCGCGCCCTTAAGTCCGCCTTCATACTCGCCGCCCATAACTAGAATGAGTCCGGTCATCGTGCACACGACGATCGTGTCGAGGAAAACCTGGGTCATGGAGACGAGGGCCTGGCGACCGGGGTGATCGCTGATCGCGGCCGCGGCCGCGATCGGGGAGGAACCCAAACCGGCTTCGTTGGAGAACACGCCGCGCGCGACGCCATAGCGAATCGCGGCTCCGGCCATACCGCCCGCGAAGGCCTTGGCGGAGAACGCTCCCTTAAATATCGTGACGAACGCGGCAGGAACGAGATCAAAATGCCCGACGATGACAATGATACTGATGATCACGTAGAAAATAATCATGAACGGGACGAAGAACGAAACGACCTTACCGATCGACTTGATGCCGCCGAGGATTACCAGCGCGAGCGTGACGACGAGCAGGATCGCGATTATCCACGTCGGAATATTGAAGGTTCCGTTTAGCGCGGTGGAGATGGAATTCGTCTGAACGCCGCTACCGATACCGAACGAAGCGAACACGGCAAAGACCGCGAATAATACTCCGAGCCATTTAGCCTTAAGACCCTTTTCGATATAATACATCGGGCCGCCGGCCATCATGCCCTTCTCGTCGGTTACGCGATACTTTACCGCGAGAATCGCCTCGCCGTATTTGGTCGCCATGCCCACGAGCGCGCTCATCCACATCCAGATCATCGCGCCGGGTCCGCCAAGCACGACGGCCGTCGCCACGCCGACGATGTTTCCGGTTCCGACGGTCGCCGCAAGCGCCGTCATTAGCGCCTGGAAATGCGATATGTCACCCTTGGAATTATTATCTTGGTGCTTGGTAAAAGCCAAGCCCAACGCGTAAGGGAGCTTCCTAAACTGAAGACCCTTGATCCTGATGGTCAAAAAAAGACCCGTTCCGATCAAGAGGATTAGGACGGGTGGTCCCCACACGAAATTCGAAACCGCCGAAATGATCTGTTCCATTACTTCATTCCTTTGTATATTAGAGACATTGGCGATTATTATACACCAGGGAAGGAACTCGGGGGGAATTATCTATGTTTTTTGACGGATACTATCTATTGTTAGTCGTACCGACGCTGATATTGTCGATCTATGCGCAAATCAAGGTAAAGTCGACCTTCTCAAAGTATTCCAAGATATCGAACAAACGAGGCCTGACAGGAAGCGAGGCCGCGCTCATGCTCATGAGGGCAAATTCCATAACCGACGTTTCGATAGAACGGACCGCGGGAACCCTCACTGACCATTACGACCCTACCTCGAAGGTTCTTCGCCTTTCTCAGCCGGTATACGGCGAGACATCGATCGCCGCGATCGGCGTCGCGGCCCACGAAACGGGCCACGCGATCCAACACGCTAAAGCCTACGGGCCACTCGCGCTCCGAAGCTATCTTGTCCCCGTCGCGAACATCGGCTCGATGTTTGGGCCTTATGTCGCGATGGCGGGGCTTTTCTTTGGGATGCCTTTCCTGCTCAATATTGGAATCGTCCTATTTTCCGCTGCGGTCGTATTTTACCTCATTACCCTACCGGTCGAATTCAACGCCTCTAGCAGGGCACTCGCCATGCTTTCCGAAAAGGCGATCCTTTCGGACGACGAGCTTGTCGGCGCGAAAAAAGTGCTTTCCGCGGCCGCGATGACCTATGTCGCCTCGGCCCTGACGGCAATGGCCAGCCTCCTCAGGCTCATTCTGCTATCGAGAAGTCGCGATTAGATAATCCGCGTCGGCTATGGTATACTCATCTGCAATGATGACAAAAGTAACCGCCGACGCGTTGATAGACGGCCTTTCAACCGTTATAAAGGGAAAACACGACCAGCTAGAGCTTTTCGTGACCGCATACCTTTCCGGGGGACACGTCCTCCTTGAGGACGTCCCAGGGCTCGGAAAGACGACGCTCGCGAAAGCCTTGGCCCGCCTTATCGGTTCCGGAACCGGAAAAAAACCATCCACGTTTATGCGAATTCAGTTCACGCCGGACCTGTTACCGAACGACATCACCGGCGTTGACGTCTTCAATCCGGTTAAGCAAAGCTTCGATTTCATGCCTGGCCCGATATTCTGCGATATCCTGCTCGCGGACGAGATTAACCGCACGACCCCGAAGGTTCAGTCGGCGTTGCTGGAGGTTATGGCCGAGCGCCAGGTAACCACCGGCGGCGCGACGAGGGCCATAGGTCCCTCCTTCTTCGTGGTCGCGACGCAAAATCCCGTCGAGTCCGAGGGTACCTATCCCCTCCCGGCGGCCCAGCTGGACCGTTTTATGCTTCGCCTTTCGCTTGGCTATCCGGACGAGATTGCCGAGCTTTCCGTCATGCACGACGACCCTTCGGAATCGGTTCTCCCGACATTAAAGCCAATCGTCGCGAGAAGCGCCGTTGAATCCGCAAAGAAAGAAAGCTCGGGCGTTTTTTGCCATCCGGCGCTCGAAAGGGCGATACTTGCCACCGTTCGGAAAACGCGCGAGCATCCCGCGATACTTCTCGGCGTTTCCCCGCGGGGCGCTTTGCATCTGCTCCATGCCGCAAGAACGCTCGCGCTCGTGCGCGGACGGGATTGGATCGACTCGGACGACGTTTTAGATCTATCCGTTCCCGTTTTGGCGCATCGCATCATCGGGAAGAAATCGGGAACCGACGTTGACGGCATCGTTAGGACGATCGCGACCGAGGTCCTCCGCGAACTGGAAAAAACGACCGATTGGTCAAAAAAACCGACGGACGGTTATGGCAAACCCTAACGGGCACAAAGCTTTCTCCGTATCTTCCCGCGGCATTGCGATGACAATCACGGCGGCGGCGCTCCTTTTCCTTGGCATATCGCGCGGTGAATTGATGGCGACGCTCTGCGGGGTTTTTCTATCGTCGTTTCTTCTTTACTCTTTTTCGCTTGCGGGAATTGCCCGCCTTTTATGGGGAAAATCGACGACTTCCTTCGGGTGGAAACATGGCTCCCCAAAAGGATTTGAGTGCTCCGTTCAGCTTCGCGGCAGGAGTCGAATGGCCCAATCCCTCGCGCGGTTTGTTTTCGAGATCGATTATCAAGCCGGAGAAAATCTTCCATTTTATCTTTGCATTGACCTGGAAGGATTGAACACTACGGCCTTTCCCGCGCTACCTCCGCGCGGGAATTACGAAGGCGGAGATCCGCACCTGCGAATAACGGACTACCCCGAGTTTTTTTCGTTTCGCGTCCCGCAAAATGGCGGTACCGTACCGGAACGACTCATTGTGATTCCCGAGCCCTATCCCGTTCCATTGCCATTCTTTCCCGGCGGAAAAACGGGTATCGTCCGGGGAAAAGGGGTTTTTAACCGCTCGGAGGATCTTTTCGACGCGCGCCCCTACCAGCTTGGCGACGATCCCAGAAAGATAAATTGGAAGTTGTTCGCCCATACCGGTAAGCTTGCCGTCCGTCAAGGAGACCTCCTTCCGCCCCCGTCCTCGGAAATACTTATCCTGATCAACTGCTATATTCGTTCGCCGAATCAACGCTCGGTCAGAGAGGCCTTCGACTCGCTGATCGCGCGCGTCGCGTATATCGCCGAAGCCTTGCTTTCCGAGCGGCGAATCGTCTCGCTGCGGTTTAATGGGCATACCGGCGAACCGATTACGGTCAGTCTGGATCCGACGGATCCGGCGTCTCCGCACCGTTTATATACTTACTTGGCGGACGTCACGCTTACGTCTTCCGTAACCGCGGAATCGATGATCCGCGCGGCCCGACCATCGGGGATCGCGACCGTTTTCGCCTCGCTTCCGACGCTTGCCTTGCCCGACGCGAGAGCGTTATCCGAAGAGGGAATTCAGCTTGCGCTAATAGGCCCGGCCGATATCGTCGCCGACTGCGTTAACGCCGCATCATTCATTCGAGAGCTCTTATTCGTTCCCGATCGCCTGGGCCAAAGGGGCCTCAAGGTCCTCAACGGATCGCGTCCTTTCTCTTTCCCGGAAACGCATGCCTTGCTCGCCAAGGAGGGCGTCCATGCCGAGGAGATTTAACCTTGCCTTTATCACGCGCGCCGTCTCGTTATGCCTTATCGCGGCTATTCCGGCGCTGTACCTTACTCAGATAGCGCATCCCGCGGCATTTATCGGGCTGTGCGCGTTGGCCGTATTTGCCGGGTTCGCGTTTGATAGGCTTCGACTTCGCATTCTTCCTTCGGCGCTCGCGATAGCGGCTTCGCTCTATATCATGGGATCTCTCGTCTATTTCGCGTTCGGTTCGTTTCATATTACCGCGTTGGATTCCATATTCCTTCACCTAGGGCTTTCCGCCTGGCTCATTTTCTCGATATCCTTCATCGTCCTGCTATCCACGATAGCCTGGATTCGATTTTCGCTTTGGCGATCATTGGAACCACCGATCCAAGCGCTCGCGTTTTGCCTTCTTTTTTGGTGGCAAAACAACCATTCGATGACCATTTTCAGCCATCCCGTAAAGGCGGCCTTATTCGCGCTTTTCTTCCTTCTCGCGATTGTTTTGCAAATGTCTTGCGCGGGCGGAAAAAAGAAATTTCTACTCTCCTTCGCCCTTTTTATCCCAATCGCGTGCGGCGCGATCCTCTTTATGCTGAGTTCATGGAGCGCCCTTGCCGTATCGAATAACGGGGGCTTAATTCAACCGACTCTTTTCCGTTTCGATTTTTCCCCGTACCTGACGCTCAAGGACGAGATAAAGATGAACGATACCCTCGTCCTTATCGTGCGGACCAAGCAGGAAAACACCATGTCCTTGCTTCGGCGCGTTTACCTCTCTGGCTGGGATCCGTCGAAAGGGTTTTACGAAGCGTCCGCTCCCGATGAACGCGCGCAGATTAAGCAAGTCCCGAAAGCCAAAACGGAGTATCAGGATCCCGGATACGCCTTGCGCGCTCGCGCGGTTCAGGAATACTTCATCGTCAACTTCGACCCAACGTCGCTGATCGCCATGGACTATCCCGTTTCCGTGACCCCGTATCAAATTTGGGATTCAAAGTCTTTCAACGGCGCGTATACCGTGACGAGCCATTCGTCGGGGTTTATGCCCTTCGAGCTTTTTGACAGTAAGGCCCCGCAGGGCGGCGATGTCGGCATGAACGCCAAGGAACTGGAATTCTATACCCGTATTGACCCGGCGACGGAGAAAAAGATCATGCCGCTCGCGAAAGAAGTAACCGCGGGCATAACCGGCTACTACGATAAAATCCTCGCCATGAATTCCTTTTTCCATGACGGCGATTACCGATACTCTCTCAAGCCGGGAATGGCGGCGGACGGTGACCAACTTTCGAATTTCCTGTTCGTGTCCAAAAAGGGCTACTGTACCTATTTCGCCTTCTCGATGTGCCTGTCGCTCCGAAGCCTGGGAATCCCGTCCAGGGTCGCCGCGGGGTTCTTTATCCAACCGGAATCCGGAAATCTCGATTACTATCCGATCCGCGCAAGCATGGCCCATGCTTGGGTCGAGGTTTTCTTTCCGGAGTATGGTTGGATCTCGTTCGATCCGACCACCTCGACCGTCGCCGAGGGCGAGGACCTTCAGTTATCCAACAACCCCGGCGGCGATGAATTCACGAAGCTTCTGGGGGAGATTATCGACAAGCGAGCTCAGTTAATCCCAGCCAAGAACGATGATGCAACCGCCGCCAACACCGCCTCGACTGCGGGGTTAATCGGCTATTTGCTTGCCAAGGCTCGGCGTTCAGCGTTCTTAGTCTCTTTGGTCATCGCGGCCCTTGCCATTCTGTTTGTTAAGCTACGCTTTTTCTTGACCGTGAAAAAATCCCGTAATAACCGCAAGGTCATACTTCTCATTTCCCGCAAGCTTTACGCCGTATTCTCCCACAACGGAAAAATCAAGCGAGGATCGGATTCAAAGAGGGAATTCTATTCGCGCCTTGGCGATCCCTCGCTGCAAGCGCTTTATCGCCTTGAGCAAAAAGCGCGATATGCCCCGTCCTGCGACGAGGAGGACGCCAATCAAGCCCGGGCAATATACGCGGAAATGTCCAACCGCCCGGGAAAGCTCCGCAAGTTGCGCTCGTTCTTCACGTTCGCGTGCATGATCCTCTCGCTAAGCCTTGTCTCGCCGGAAACGAAAGACGGGTTTACCGACGCGCGGCTCCTAAACGATGCACAGCACGCGATCGCCTCGGAAAACTGGGAAGAGGCGCTCGACTTGCTCTCCCGGGGAATTGCCCTTTTCCCCGATAACCCCGACTTTCATTTTTCGCTTGGTTCCGTATACTCAAAAAAAGAACTATACGACGCCGCGTTAAAGGAACTTACGACGGCTCTCGATCTTGGCTATGCCGATAACGAGCTACTCTCGGAACTTTCCAACGTAGCTGGATACCTTAACAGGGATTCAGACGCGCTATCTTACCTGTCCCGGTATCTTCAAAAGGCCCCCGACGATCTCGTGGCCTGGTCAAACTATGGATGGCTATGCTACAAGACGAACCAATTGGATGAAGGGATTACCGCGCTTCACCGAGTTACCGACGCTCATGGACCGGACGGCAACTTATACGTGGGGCTTGGAAACCTCTACACCGCGGCATTCGATTATCCCCAGGCTAAAAAATATTACACCCTCGCGATCGACCTCGCGGAACGAAAGCACCAAGCCTATCTTGCGTCCATCTACTACTATAATCGATCCATTCTCGAGGAAGTCTTTTTCCACTTCGACGAAGCCTACGACGACACGATCAAATCCCTCGCGGCTTCGGCGCGGTCCTCCGGCTATCTAATGCAGGGTGAGCTTGAGCTTCGAAAACTGGATTTTCGGGCGGCCCTGTCGCAATACGGCAAGGCGAACAATCTCGACTCAACCCCGCTCGCCTTGATGGGACTGGCGGAAACGATGAACCAGGCCGGATACCCCGATACGGCTTTGCAATACCTCTCTAAAATCCGCGAAAAAAAAGACATGTCTTGGATCGCGAATTACGGAACGACGACCGATCAATTCAGGGCCGATCTCCAGGGACTCTATCGTGACGCGTATATATTAAAGCGCGTATCGGAAAAGCGCC
>DAOPXQ010000005.1:18410-23766 GCA_035352395.1 Treponemataceae bacterium
CTCCAGGGACTCTATCGTGACGCGTATATATTAAAGCGCGTATCGGAAAAGCGCCAAGTTGTCCACAACTTCTCCACACTCTTTTCTAAACTGAAAAACATGATTACCTATTCCTATCTGTCCTGGTACCATGATTCCCTTTGCAGGATAGAAAATCAAAATGTTGCCCGATATTACGCGCGTTCAGAAATGAAATTTCACGACACAAAAGGACAAGGTCTCTTTAAAAACAGTTTCTATTTCTTGGCTTTCAACAAATGGAAAAGAGTCGGGTTACCATACCTGGACGGGGCATTAAAAATCGAGCTTCAGTATATTCCCGATGCTAAGCCTTCTTATCTTTTTGAAAGAGGGCGTCTCTTACGTTCTAGAAGCCTCTTGGATGACGCTATTAGTCAACTAAACCCCGAATGGGAGCGAAAAACGCTCGCAAAGGCGATATCTGAGCGCATAAAACTAGAGAACTCCCCATATAGCAATCAATATGGCGTTCTTTGCTCCACTTTGATTCAATTAGATCCCACGCATTTCATTGAATATGATATTCGCTTGCCCGTGACTTTTCAGCTCTCAAAAGGATCTAGTGCAATAAATTCAAGGGCAGTAAAGACAATACGTTCTTATTTTACCAAGTCAGGATTCATTTCAGTGAATGACTCTCCGCTGGTTATTAAAATTTCTGAGGATAAAAACGAAATCCGGGTTTCTCTACTTGACATGAACAGAAACAGCACTGTTTATACACAGGTTTTACACAACGCTTCTTTTAACACCTCAGATTTAGCACAATTTGTTAACAGTTTTTCCACATCGGTGTTTCGCACCACACTTTCTCACTAAAAAAAAGGCTGCCCAGCAAAAACCTGCCAGGCAGCCATATTCTTTTTGTTAACGTGTTTACTTAACCGAAAGTAGCTCAAGATCAAAGGCGATATACGCATTACCGGGAATGACGCCGCCGGCACCGGCCTCGCCATACGCAAGCTCGGGAGGAATGACGATCGTCCTCTTCTCGCCAACCTTCATCTCGAGGGCCTGAGAGTCGAATCCGGGGATCAACTGTCCTTTGCCCACGGGAAACGATAGGGGCTCATGCATGTCGGAATCGTCAAAAACGGTTCCATCAAGAAGATAGCCCTTGTATTTCATCGTCAGGGTTTGACCGATTTTAACCGCGGTTCCGGTGCCCGCTTTCGTGATCTCAAAGTACACGCCCGATTCCGCCTTCTTGGCATTGGGCCATTTCTGGGCGATTTTAGCGAGAACGTCTTTTCGGCCTGCCTCAACCATGGATTTCTGACGCTCGGCATTAGCCGCGATATACTTGTTAAAATCGGCCTGCGTTGCGGAGAAAGCCTTCGCTTCGCTGCCCTTACGCTCGATCTTCACGGAAGTGATCAGGTCGCCCTGAGCGATGGCGTTAACGACGTCCTGGCCCTCTACGACGCGACCGAAGATGGTGTGCTTGCCGTTAAGCCAGGGTGTCGCCACATGGGTGATAAAAAATTGGCTTCCGTTCGTTCCCGGTCCGGAATTAGCCATGGAAAGAACGCCGGGGCCGTCATGCTTAAGAGATGGGTCAAACTCATCGGGGAACCGATATCCCGCGCTTCCCGTGCCATTACCGGCGGGATCGCCGCCCTGAATCATGAAATCCTTGATAACCCGGTGAAACGTCAAACCGTCATAAAAATGCTTTCCCTTCGTCGCGTCGAGTGTTCCCTCCGCGAGTCCGACGAAATTGCATACCGTCATCGGTGTTTGTTTGTAATAGAGCTCAAGGATGATCGTTCCCTTGCTCGTATTCATCACGGCGTACAGACCGTCAGAATTGATCGAGGCCATTCCGTTACCTTCCTTTCCTTTGGCTTTCGTCCCGGATTGACCCGAACTATTACCGATTAGAATCGCGGCCGCGGTAGCGCTGCCGACAAGAACCAATGCCATTACTCCAATCAGGAGAATCTTCAGTTTTTTGCTCATTTCGTATACTCCCTCGTCGCGGAAACGGCTTTATGCCATAACCCCAGCCGTTTAATCCGCTCTTTTTCTATCATATCTGGCTCAAACCGACGTTTTAGCCGCCATTTATCCTCAATTTCCTCAAGACTCGACCAAAACCCACATTTTAAGCCCGCCATATAAGCGGCGCCCAACGCGGTAATCTCCGTAATCTCCGGCAAGATAACCGGTATACCGGATATATCGGCCTGGAACTGCATCAAAAAGGAGTTCGCCGTCGCGCCTCCGTCCGCTTTGAGCAGTTCAATGGGCTTCCCGTAATCCGCGCTCATCGCCAATAAAAGGTCGTCGGACTGATACGCGATGCTCTCGAGCGCGGCCCTGACGATATGCGCGGGACGCACCCCGCGCGTAATGCCAAGAATGGAGCCGCGCGCGTCTGGGTCCCAGTACGGCGCGCCAAGACCCACAAAGGCCGGAACGACCATTACGCCGTTGGAATCCGGGACCGATCGGGCCAGTTCTTCCGATTCAGGCGCCGAGGAAATCAGCTTCATCTCGTCGCGTAGCCACTGGATGACGGCGCCGCCGATAAAAACGGACCCCTCCAGTGCATAGAACGTCTTACCGCCGATTTTCCAGGCGATCGTCGTCAGGAGGTCATGTTTGGACCACACGGGCTTGTTCCCCGTGTTTAATAGGGAAAAGCATCCCGTACCGTACGTATTCTTCGCCATACCGGGCTTAAAGCACGTATGCCCAAACAACGCCGCCTGTTGGTCTCCCAACACGCCGTTTACGGGTATTGAACGTCCAAAAAGCTCCGCCTTCGTCTCACCGAAGTCATCGCTGCTAGACAGAACCTTCGGCAAAACCTGAACCGGCACGCCCAGAATCGAGCAGAGCAGGGGATCCCACTTCTCGTCGTGTATATTAAATAACAGGGTTCTGGATGCGTTGGTTACGTCGGTTTCATGGCGCCCGGTAAGCTTCCAGAGAAGCCAGCAATCGATAGTCCCAAATAGGATTTCACCGTTCTCCGCAAGGGCCTTTAAGCCCGGTATCTCGCGAAACAGCCAGCACAGCTTAGTGCCGGAAAAATACGGGTCCAGGCGCAACCCCGTTCTGGTACGGAACTCATCTTCCAGTCCGGAGTCGATAAGCTCTTCGCATATCGAGGTCGACCGTCGGCATTGCCACACGATCGCGCGATAAACGGGTTTACCGCTGTCCTTATCCCAAACGACGACGGTTTCCCGCTGATTGGTTATCCCAATTGAAACGATCTCGTCCGCTGAAACGCCGGCGCGCGCTATCGCCTCGCGGGCAACCTCAAGCTGAGTCTCCCATATCTCCTCGGGATCGTGCTCGACCCATCCCGGTTCGGGATAATGCTGGGTAAAATCCCTTTGCGCGATGGATACGACCCTACCGTCATGGTCAAAGACGATGGCCCGGGAAGAGGTTGTTCCCTGGTCGAACGATAGGATGTAACCGGGTTTAGCGCTTTTCATACTCTTTGATAAACCAACCGTATACGGCATTCGCGCGCGAAGAGAAAGAATTATTTATCTTCTCCTCAAGGCCCGGGATCGCGGCGAAATCCGCTCGCGTCAGGCTGTATACCAAAAAATAATCCCCTAAATCCTGCACCACGAGCGAGATTCGCAACCTTTCGGGGTCAAGAACCTTAATGATCGCGTAATTCATCGTTTGCTCGTTAGTGGAATAAAACGCGACGGAATCATCCGTCTCGCGATAGGAATACTTATAGACGTATTCGCCGAACGTAAGGTCTTTTTGCAGGGCGTAAACGGTTAAGCCATTCGCCGAGCCGCTCACCGGGTCGGGTATTCGTTTTTTCGAGGACAGTCCGTCCACGGCGTAAGCTTTCTCGTACAGAGTACGCATCTTGTTCCGGCTATGGGAAAAATACTCGATACCCTGCAATTTGGAGATCGACCTAAGCAGCGCCGACACGGCCGCTCGATCCTGGGGGCCGGACGTTTTTTGCCGCTCGGCTTTTTTATAAAGCGTCAGCGTCTCGGAGAAAAAAGGGGCATCCTTGCCATCCCAAAAAGAAAGGGCTTCTTTCGCGAGGGACGTGGAGGGCGCTAGCCTAGGGCTTATGCCCTTCTGCCGATACGCCCCGTTTTGCACGCTTCCCTTGGCGACAAGCTCCGCGGCAAGGCTCGCTGGCATATACGCCGCAAGCCTTTCCTGTATCTCTTCGGCGCCTGCGGACGCGATGGCCGCGGCGCACGCGATGACGGCGAGAATGCGCTTCATTACCTGCCCTTATAGAATACGCGAACCTGCTTGTAGAGGCCTTCGCCTTCGCTCTTGGTATCGACGTCGCCGATATCGTTCAGCGTCGTATGGATGAGCCTTCTCTCAAAGGGGTTCATCGGCTCAAGGAGCATGGAACCGCGAGTCGTCCGCACGCGGTCTGCGGTCGTATAGGCAAGGCGCACGAGGGTTTCCTCGCGGCGAATGCGATAGTTCTCTGAATCGAGGATAACCCGAGTGTCCTCATGCCCGATCCTGCCCGCGTACACGTTGGCCAAAAGCTGCAGCGCGTCGAGGTTCTTTCCCTTGCGCCCGATAAGAATCGAGGAGCTTTGGGACACGAGGCGGAGGCCGATCTTCTTGTCCTCGCGGGACATCACCTCAACGGTGACGTCGTATCCCATCTTGCGGATAATCGAGGCGATAAAGTCGATCATGGACTTCTCGAACTCGTCTTTGGGAAGGGGATCCTGGAAAAGGGTCTTGCCCTTAGGAACGGATCCATCGAATTCCGGGTCAACGTGATTACCCCTGGACGCGGGACGCTTGGCCGGCTCGTCGGTATGAACGCAAATCTTTACGTAGCCTTTTTTAAAAATGCTGTTTTTCTGCGCTTCGAGGATTTCGACGTCGAACTGGTCCTTTTCCAGGCCCAGCTCCGCCGCGGCGAGCTCGATCGCCTCTTTTTCTGTCTTTCCCTCAAATTCATATGTCATATTCATGCTCCTGGCACGGTTAAAATTATTTCTTCGCGGGGACGGTTACGGACTTCTTTGACTTGTGGATCATCCGGTTAATCACAACCTGCTGAACCAGGGTAAGCACGTTCGAGAAAATCCAGTAAATAAGGAGTCCCGAGGGCGCGTTGTAGAAGATAAAGAAGAAGATCAGCGGCATTCCATACATCATCATCTTCATCGAGCTGTTTTGCTGCGTGGCTCCGGGGGTCTGAGTAACCTTGCCGTAGAAGAGCTGGGAAACGACATAGATGATCGGAAGCAGGCGCAAGTCCGAGAAGTTGATCAGCGGAATAGTAAACCCGAAGGACATAATCTTATCGCCGATGGAAAGATCGGGAATCCAACCGGGAATGAACATCGCGCCG
>DAOPXQ010000006.1:0-23601 GCA_035352395.1 Treponemataceae bacterium
CCGGTCTCCGCGACGGTGAGGTGGAGCCCGCCGTCGGTGACGTTGTGCCAGTACTTCGCGGTGATGATGTGCCCGAGCGGGTACGTGTAGTCGTGCTGGACCATCTTGGGGTTGCCGGTCGTGCCGGAGGTAAAATAGAGGAGCATGATGTCGTGGTTGCCGGCGGACGCCGCGCCCGTGGGCCGCGCGAACTTCGCCGGGGCCGCGTCGAGCCCCTTGTGGAAGCTTTTCCAGCCGGGGCGGTCGGCGCTGATCGTGATAAGCGTCTTTACGGTCGGGGACTTCTTGACGGCCTCGTCGACGCGGTCCTGCAGATCGCTCTCGTCGATCGTCACGACCATCTTGATGCCCGCGGCGTCGAAGCGGTACTCAAGGTCGTGCACCATCAAAAGGTGAGTCGCCGGGCACGCGATCGCGCCGAGTTTGTGGAGCGCGAGCAGCGCGAACCAGAACTCGTAGCGGCGGCGCAAAATCAAGAGGACGGCGTCACCCTTGCCGATGCCGAGCGAGGCGAAATAAGACGCGCAGGCGTCGGATTTAGCCTTAAGGTCGGCGAAGCTGAAGCGCAGGTCCTCGCCCGCGTCGTTCGTCCACACGAGCGCCTCGCGGTTGGGCTCCTCGCGCGCGAAGCGGTCCACCACGTCGTACGCGAAGTTAAAGTTTTCCGGTATCGAGATTTTGTAGTTGGCCGTCAAGTCCTCGTACGAGTCGTAGTCGCGGCCTATATAATCATATAGAAGCATGTCGTATTCCTTGAAATTCCGCGCGGGAGCGCGATCAAAATATGCAGGCAAGGAAGCGTGCGCTCTTGCCGTTCAGGGACTTCATCCCGTGGGGAATCCCGGAGTCGAAATAGAGGGAGTCGCCGGCTTCGAGGGTAAACTCCTTGCCGTTCAGGCTGATGACGATCGAGCCCTCGATCACGTAATCGAACTCCTGCCCCAGGTGGGTGTTAAGGTGGATCGGCTCGCCCGCGGGCTTGGGCTGCACGGTCACGAGGAACGGCTCGGCCCTGCGGTCCGCGAAGGTATACGCGAGGCTCTTGTATTCGTAATCCAGGCGGCGGTTCACGTTGACGCCCGCGTCGCGGCGGGTAAGGCAGTAGCCGTGCAGGCGAGGTTCCTCGCCCGTCAGCAGGGTGTTTAGCTCGACCCCGAAATGCTTCGCTATGGAGTGAAGGGTGCCGACCGGAATGTCGGAACTGCCCTTCTCGTACGCTTCAAGTTCTTTTTCGGTAATGCCGCATTCGGCGGCGAGGGTTGCGGACGATATGCCGCACGCGTCTCGCAAACCGCGTATTCGTTCGCCAATCGCGCGAATTTCTTCGGTCATGGGTATCTCCTTCACTGCAGTCCATATTAACAAACTTTAGTATTTCTGAATAGCCCAAAAAGGTGGGGAGAAAATGGGCGTGTCCCCGTCGCCCGCTGGGCGCCGGGGTCGCGCTTTTCGCTCTGATTTCGTTCGCGCCGGGAAACCCGGCACGAACGAAATCGCCGCTTCAATCGCTCACGCGGAAGAGGGCGAGAAACGCCTAGTCCAGCGACGCCAGGCGGGCGGATGCAGCGTTGCGGAAGGGAAGCACGAAAACGAGGTTGCCGAACGCGCCTGTTACCACGGACACGAGAACAACGGCGAGGTTCCGGCCGATGTTTTCTTTGTCGACCAGATTCGACAGGCTCGCGATGGCGCCCATCCCGATAAGGAGGGCGCACATCGCCCACATCGCGGAACGGACGGCGGTAAAGTACGCCACGGAAACCCGGAGGTCGCGCGCGAGCGATTGATCCACCGTATCCACCTCGACGATGTCATCCTGCTCGAAGGGCGCGACGAACGATCGGCAAACCGCCTTGAGCCCGAACGGGAACGCCGCAAGGATAAACGGCAGCGGGATAACGAGCGCCAGGGTCGGCGCGTCGATCAGCATCCCGATCGACCCCATACCGCAAAGCGCGAACGTCAGTCCAAAAGCAATCAAAAAGAGCGCTACCGGGAAAACGAGCTTTCTCAACATGGTCGGGCCTCCTTGCAGGTACCTACCCTACCATTGAAAACCCGTTCGCCCGGCTTGTCAAATCACGCGCGCGGCTTAGCCTTAGGCGAACAAAAGCGCGAGTCCCGCCACGGCCACGACGGCGCCGGCGATCTCGCCGGGACGCACGCGCTTGCCAAAGAGCAGTATCGAGGGCGGGATGATGAGTACGGGGGGAAAAGAGCTGAGCGTGGAGACTATACCTGCGTCCGCGTGCTGGATGGCGTACAGAAGGAGCCCCACCCCGATGAACGGCCCAAAGATTCCGCCGATCGCGAGCAACACAAGCGCGCGCGGGTTTACGATCGCGGCGCGAATCTCGCCCGTCTTCCGCGTCAGTACCGCGAACGCGACGAAGCCGATAAACGCGCACAGGATGCGGATTTGCGTCGCCGACACCGAGTCGACCCCAGCCGCCCCGCGCTTGGTGCAGAGCGTCGCCGCCGCCATGCAAACCCCGGAAAGGAGCCCGAACGCGACGCCCTTGGCGTATCGCCCCGCGCGCGACCGTCCCGCGTCGCTTGCGGCGCATGCGGTTTGGTCGCCCGCGCCAGAGTCTTCCGCGCCCGACTTTCCGGATATCACCGTAAGCGCGATTCCCGCGACGCACAGTGCCATCCCGGCCAGCGCCCAGGCGCCCATGGCCTCGCCGAAGATAAAGTACGCCGCGATCGCGGTGAGCGGCACCGACACGGACATGAGGAGCATCGAAAGCCGCGAGCCGATCAGGGCGTACGCGTGGAACAAAAAGTAGTCGCCGATCACGAATCCGAAAAACGCGGACGCCGCGATAAACGCCCAGGCGGACCCGCCCACATCGAGCGGGAAAAACTGTCCGTTCACGAAGTACGCGAAAACCGCGAGGTAGACGCACGCGAACGCGACCTTCATCGTGTTGACGGCCATCACGCCGACGCGGTTGACCGATTTTTCCATAACGAGCGCGCCGATCGTCCAGGACACCGAAGTCCCGAACGCTGCCAATTCCCCAAGTCGTTGCATGGAAGCATGGTAGCAAAATGACGCGCGCGGGGGAAGGGACACAACCCCGGACATGGGGGTGGGCGAAAGATCGCCGGACGCGGGAACCGCGACCGGAAGCTTTCGCCCAGGGGGAACGGCGCGAGCGCAAGGCGCCAAAAAAAGGGGGAAACGCCGCAGGGGATAATTGGCGTTCCCCCTACCTTATAAGATCATGAACCTAGATTTTGACGAGCTCGTAGTCGCGGTGGCCGATGCCGAGGCGCTCGGCGTGGTCGAGGCCGTGGGCCCAGTCGGTGTCGGGATGGATGTGGCCAAACTTTTCGCCGGAGCCCGAGTAGTCCTTGTCGGTAAGCGCGGTGCCGCGGATCGGGGGGGCGGCATTCACGGCGTCGACGCAGGCTTGGTCGAGCGCGACGGGGTCGGCCGACGCGAAGATGCCGATGTCCGCGACGACGGGCGCGTCGTTGTTCGCCCAGCAGTCGCAGTTGGGCGAGACGTTCATCACGAAGTTTACGTGAAAGCTCGGCTTGCCCGCGAGGATAGCCTGGGTATATTCGGAGATCCGCTCGCTGCAGACGCGGCTCGCGTTTCCCTCGCTCGCTCGCGCGGCGGAGAACTGGCAGACCGCCACGCACTGGCAGCAGCCGGTACAGAGCTCGTGGTCGATGACGGCCTTGCGGCCAGCGTCCAGAGTAATCGCCTTGGAGGCGCAGTTCTTTACGCACAGCCCGCAGCCCGTGCAGTTTTCCGTATGGATGACGGGGTGCGAGACGTCGTGGAGGAATTTCTTGCCGGAGCGGCTCGCCGCCCCCATGCCGAGATTCTTGAGCGCGCCGCCGAAGCCGGTGAGCTCGTGGCCCTTAAAGTGGTTGAGCGATATGACCGCGTCGGCCTCCGCGACCGCGCAGCCGATCTTTGCCGTGGAGCAATGGATGCCGCCCGTTACCGGCAACTCGACGAAGTCGTTACCTTTAAGCCCGTCGGCGATAATGAGGTCGCAGCCGGTGGCGTCGTAGGAAAAACCGTTCGAGTAGCCCGCGCGGAGATGGTCGTACGCGTTGTGGCGGCGGCCCGAGTACAGGGTGTTCGCGTCCGTGAGGAACGGCTTTCCGCCGAGCTCGCGCACGAGACGCGAAACGACGGCGACGTAGGGCGAGCGAATCCCGGACATGTTTCCCGGCTCGCCCAGGTGAATCTTGAGGGCGACGTACTTGTCGGTAAGGTCGAGCCCGGTGAAACCGGACTCCTTAAGCAGGCGCTCCAGCTTTTGTAGGATAGTCAGCGCGGGGGTCGTGCGCAGGTCCGACCAATAAACCTTCGATTTGTCCATAATTGTGGCCTCCGGAAACAAAATAGTATCATGTTACGCTTTATTTTGAAAGTACCGGTTTTCGGGAGTATACTTTCGGTAACCATGAAAACCAAAAACCGAATAATTATTGCCGTCTGCGTGGCCATCGCGCTCATACCGATCGTCGTCATCGTCGGCGTCCAGCGAAGGCTTGCCGCCGAGTACGCGAAATTCAGACTCGTGAACACCGACCCGGTCAACAATGAAATTCTCGCCGTTTGGGACAAAATAGTCAACTTTTACCTGATCCGCACCGAAACGGGATGGATCGCCTTCGACGCGGGGTCCGACGCGAAGCACATCGCCCGAGAGTTCAAGGCGCTCGGGATCGACCCGGGCGAGGTCGACGCGGTATTCCTAACGCACTCCGACTTTGACCATGTAGCCGGGCTCTCCCTCTTCCGGAACGCGACGGTGTACCTCTGCGCGCTCGAGGAACCGCTCGCGACGGGCAAGATCAACCGGATGCCGTTTACCAAGAACAAGATTGCCGCCGCGGCCACCTACCTTTCCGACGGAGACGCGGTCAGCGTCGACGGGAGGACGGTCCGAATCGTCTCGATACCCGGTCATACCCCCGGTTCGGCGGCCTACCTCGTCGAGGGTAAATACCTTTTTACGGGCGACGCTTTCTCGATCCGGGACGGCAAGATCCAGCCGCAAAACGAGATATTCAACATGAACACCGAAGCGTCCATGGAATCCGTCCATCGGCTTACCGCGTTTAAGGAGGTCAAGCTCGTGCTGACCGCGCACTACGGGGTTTCCTCGCGAGCGGCCGAGCTCTTCGGCGAGTACGAGTCGCGTCCCAAAAAGGGTAAATAAGCCCCATTTCGGCGTGAATTCCGTTGCGGAAAACCTCGCCAAAGAGGTATTCTGATCCCAATGGACAAGGCATTTTCACGACTATTCGAATTCGCGAAGGCGCGCTATAACCCGCGCGTCGTTTCGCCCCTCATTCAGGCGGGAGAGGTTTCCGCGGCGATCCTCACCGATAAAGGCAACGTGTATACGGGCGTTTGCATCGACACGGCCTGCACACTCGGGATGTGCGCCGAGCGCAACGCCATCGCCAACATGCTGACGAACGGCGAGAGCCGAATCGTCAAGCTGGTGTGCTACCTCCGCGACCCGGACGGCACCGAACATGTCGGGAGTCCCTGCGGCGCGTGCCGCGAGTACCTTATGCAGCTGGACGAACGCTCCGGGGACATCGAGATCCTCGCGGATCACCTGACCGGAAGGACCGTGCGTCTCCGGGACTTGATCCCGGACTGGTGGGGGGAGCGATATTTCCGGGAGGCGGCCAATCGCGCGTAACCCCCGACGGGTTCGGATTTTTTTATAGAGAAATGTTTCTAAGGAAAAAACAATGAAAGTTCTGTGCATCGTCTTTTCCCCGGCGACCGGTAGTTTCGGAAGCCTGACACGCGTACTCGCGCTTGCGCGCGAATTCTCGTCCAAGGGTCACGAGGTGCGCTTTTGCGCCTCGGGCGAGGTCTTTAACCTCATCGAGAAAAAGCGGTTCCCGGTGACGAGGATGCCAAAGCCCGCGATGTTCGGGCTCCCCGCCCTCCTTTCGGGAAAGATCGAGCGGCGCTCTCAGAACATGCGCATACCTGTCCGCGACGGCGTGTCGCTCGGCAGCATATGGTTCGTGTATTTCCTTTCCGGCATGATACAGCCGCGATTCCTCCGAAAACTCGTCGCGGCGCAGCTCGACGTCATCAGGCACTTCGAGCCCGACCTTATCGTTACGGAGATGGACCCCGGCGCGTACGTCGCGGCGAGGATCACCGGCATTCCGCTCGTCACCACCTTCGCCAAAATTTCGCTCCACGGAAAAGGAACCTTCTTCTGGCGACGGGCGAAAAAATCGATTAACTCAACGCTTCGCTTCTTTGGCCTTACCAAGGCGATCGACCCGGAAGACCTATTAGTCGGGCCGGGAATCTTTAACGTGATTCCCTCGATTCCGGCGCTCGACGGTTCCGAGGAGAACGACAACACCCTATACGTCGGCAACATCCTCGAACCGGTCCGCGAGGAAAGCACCGACCGAACCCGCTTCTCGCCCGACCGGCGAAAACGCTACGTGTTCGTGTATCTCGGCACGGGTTCGATCCCGCTACAGAGGGCGCTCGACGTCCTACCCGCCGTGTTCAACGGGATTCCCGACGTGGAATGCCTCGTCGCGGCGCAGACGATCGCGACCGAGGAACAGCGCGGCAACGTGCTGTTCGCGCCCTGGATTCCGGCGGCGCGCATCCTCCCCCAGTGCGACCTCGTCATCTGCCACGGCGGCCTTAACACCGTCACGCAGGCGGTCGAGGCGGGCGTTCCCCTGCTCCTCTTCCCGGGCCCGATCTTCGAGCGCCGGTACAACGCCGAGATGGTGACGAAAAACGGCGCGGGCATGATGGGAGAGACTAAGGACTTTAACCCGCTGTGGATACGCGAGCAGTACGAGCGGCGCGGGGACTTCAACGACGGCGTTAATCGGCTTAAGCGGGAGTTCTCGCGATTCTCCGGTTCCGACAGCGCCGTCAAGCTGATCATCAAATGGAAGGAAGGGCGCCGCTAACGACGCGAAACCCCACGTCCGGGAAAGGCAAATAGTAATCGGGATTGTTGATGTTCTGGTAGAAATACGTCACGGGGACGGTCGCCGACATGAAGGAGCCCCCGCGCCAAATTCTGTTGCTTGTCTTCAGCGGCGACGAAACGTCGCTCTTCGAGGTAATGATCGAACGGAAGGTTTCGGAGCAAAACTCGCTCACGTTACCGTTCATGTCGTAGAGGCCGAGCTCGTTCGGCAGAAGTTCCCCGACGGGGTGCGGCGCGTTTCCGGAATTCCCGACGAACCAGGCGACGGCCGTAGGGTCGTCCGAGCCCGCGTATTCGCGCGAGCCGCCCTTAGCCCCGCCGCGCGCGAGGTATTCCCATTCCTCGTACGTCGGCATTCGGTATCCGTTGGCCTTCGGCACGATCTCCCAAAAATCCCAATCATAGCAGGGCACTCGGCCGTTAGCCAGGCTGAGCGCGTTGCAAAAGAACGCGGCCCCGTACCAGCCGACCATGCTCACCGGCAGTCGGGAGGAATCCCCGACGACGGCGATCTTACCGTCGCGCAATTCAAGGCGATCCCGGCATACGGCGAGATCGACGATGGAGGTCGCGAACTGCGGGTACTTACCCTTTGTTGGGCAAACGCGCCCGTCCCGCACAAAGGCCAGCTTCTCGCCGATGGCGTAGTTCATGACTTCGGCGAAAACGTCCCACGTGATCTCGTACTTCGAGGCATGAAGGTCGCCCACGCGAGAGTCGTACCTTCCGCAGTAGACATCGTCCCCGACCGTGAAGGATCCCCCGGGGACGAAGACCTCGTCGATCGGGACGAGCGGGGCGCGCGAGCAGGAAGCCGCGAGCGAGGCACAGAACGCGACAAGCGCAAAGAGCGCATAAAGCGCGTGCAATTGGACTTTACTTCTTTTCATTCGTTGATTGTCCCCTCGGTTTCCGCTGCCGTCAAGCCAAAGTTCGCTCTACGGACAATCTTGCGTAAGCCACCAAGGCAGGGTATCCTATCGCTCAAAACGTAAATCAAGCGGCCTTCTGGGCTTTGAGAGGTACTGGATGAAAGCGGAATTCATGGAGAAAAAGGGCAGTTGGCGCGACGTCGCGGACTGCGCGAACGTAACGATACACAAGGAAGAGGGGACAAACGAGCCGTCGTCGCGATGGAAGCGCCGGATGGCCATGTGCGAGCACTCCCCCATCAGGCAGCTCACCTTCGACTTTAAGTGGACCGACCTTCCCTCCTGGGTTTCCGTGCACTTCGTCAGGCACAAGATCGGCATCGAGCACTGGGTTCGCTCGCAGAGGACTGACCGCACCGGCGAGGACCGGACGAAGCTGCCGCAGGACAACCCCGTCGAGCACCGCATCCAGGTGAACGCGCAGGCGCTCATCAACATATCCCGCAAACGTCTGTGCGCCTGCGCCTCCCCCGAGACCCGCGAGGCATGGCAAGCCGTGCTCGACGCCCTAAAACCAGTCGAGCCCGAGATCGTCTCCGCCTGCGTTCCCGACTGCGTGTACCGCGGCTGGTGCTACGAATACAAAACGTGCGGCTGGTTCCGCACCGAGGCCTTCAAGAAACGGCTCGAGGAATACCGCGCGGGAATAAACGAGGCGTGAGGTTCATCGACGATTCCTCTCGCGATCGGGCCATCGCGCTTGCCGGGCCCGTTGACGACGCCCTGCTCGGCGCCATCGACTTTTACGTCTCGCGGAACGCGGGAATTTTCGTGCCGCGCGTCGAGCACTGCGGGCACGCATCGCCCCGCGATCACGCGCACCCCGCCTGGCTCTTTTTCATACACTTTAACGATCGGCAGGTACTTGACGGCTTTCGCGCGCGATGGGAACCGGAAGGGCTTACGGTAACCGCGGTTCCCGCATGTCTTCCGCATACGGAGCTTCCGCATGAGCTCAACGCGCGATACGCCGCCTGCTATTTCGAGCGGTCTTTTTTCGAGCGCGAGTGCGCGCGGTATCCGGGAGAGCCTCCCCGAAGCGATGGCCTCTTTTCCTTTGGTGTCGGCAAGGAGATCCTTGGCGCGATCGCGGATTATATCGGCGAGTACGAGGCGGCCTTGCCCGGCTATGACGATCTTCTCGACGCCGCCGCGCTCAGGATCGCGCATCGGATTATCCGGGGAATGAAAGGCCTCGCCGACGGCGCGGTAACGGCTACGGAGCGCATGGAAATACACAAAGCCTGCGACTTTATCCACGAACGCTTCGGTGACAGGCTTAAGGTTCGGGACATCGCGGAAGTCGCCGCCATTTCCGAGTCGCACTTCGCGCACGTCTTCAAGCGCGAGACCGGGCACTCGCCGGCGGAATACGTCGGTATGATCCGAATCGACAAGGCAAAGAAGCTTCTCCGGGCCGGAGCCCTTTCCGTCACCGAGATCGCGGGGCTTACGGGCTTCGCCAGCCCCTCGCACTTCTCGACGGCATTCTCCCGGTCCACGGGCATGTCCCCGGCCGAGTTCCGCGACAGGGGCCTCTAGCCCAGGACCGGCGCCGAGTTCTCGTACTCTGTCCCCGCGCGAAACGCAGAAAACCAACGATAAAAAGCAGAATCTCGAATGTCACGCCTTTATGCCCAGATTAAGATCACTTAGGTGTCGGCTTAAAAAAACCGGCGGCTAAGGAGATTGTAATGGACAAGAATGGCTTATTCGAAATCATGAACGCGAATCCCGCGGTCCACCTCGCCACCGTCGAGAACGGAGAGCCCAGAGTAAGGGCCGTGTTTCTTTACTCGGCGGGAGAAGACGGGATCGTGTTTCACGTAGGCAAGGTGAAGGACGTGTATCGACAGATCGCGGCGAATCCCGCGGTTGAACTCTGCTTCAACGACCCAACGACGGGCATACAGGTACGCGTACGCGGCCAAGTCGAAGAGATCGTCGATCCGGCGTTCAAGGATAAAATCGCCAATACGCCGGGTCGCGAGTTCCTAAAGAAATGGCGGGACTCGGGCGAGCTCGCGGACTTCTACGACAAGGTGCGCGTCTTCGCCTTAAGAAAGGGAAAGGCGCACGCATGGTCGATGGACAAGAACTTCGCGCCCAAAGAATGGATCAGTCTTTGACGGATTGTCGCGCACGGGGCTAAGTTCGCGCGCGATTTTTACACCCGCGCTTGTGCTAAATTCGCGCGGGAGTTTTACATCCGCGAGGGATTAGCTCGCGCGGGTAAAATTCCCACGCGAGCTAAGTTCGCGTGCGGGGCTAAGTTCGCGCGCGATATTTGTTCGCGGGCTTAGATTACCGCGAGGCCGCGCATCTCGGCGAGAGAGGAGTAGCCCTTTCTCGCCATGAACGATTCAAGCCCATCCAAAATCTCTTCCATGGCATGGGGATTCGCGAAGGTCGCGGTACCCACCTGAACGGCGCTCGCGCCGGTCATGATGAACTCCACCGCGTCGCGCCAGGTCGCGATGCCGCCGAGCCCGATGACGGGGACGAACGACGCGGAAGCCGAGGCGCCCGCGCGACACGGGTCGCGGGAAGGATGGCACTCGCTTACGCCAAGGACCACGTCGCGAAGCATTCGGAGGGCGATCGGCCTTATAGCCGGACCCGCGAGTCCCGCAGTAACGTTGTCGAAGACCGGGCGCGCGCGCTCGATATCCACGGCAAAAGATTGAAAGGTATTGACGAGGCTTAGCGCGTCGGCGCCGGAAGCGACTACCGCCTTCGCCACGTCGACGAGATGCGGCGCGTTAGGCGAAAGCTTCACGACGAGCGGCTTCTTCGTCGCCTTACGCACGGCCGCGGTGATGGTCCCGGCCGCGTCGCAGTCGAGGCCCCAGGCCATGCCCCCCGCCTTCACGTTCGGGCACGAGATGTTAAGCTCGATCATCGGCACGTCCGTCGAATCGAGAAGGCTCGCGCCATCGACGTAGGTTTCCATAGTCGACCCCGAAAGATTCGCGATGACGACGGGACCAAGCGCGAGCATCGCGCGCAGCTCATGCTCGATGAAATGCGGAATGCCGGGATTCTCGAGACCGATCGAATTGATGAGTCCCGACGGGGTCTCCACAAGGCGCACGCCGGTATTGCCGGGTTTCGGCGCGAGGGTCAGGCCCTTGGAGCAAACGCCGCCAAGGCGCGCGACATCGATGACGCGCGAGTATTCGCCTCCGTAGCCGAAGGTTCCGGACGCCGCGATCACCGGGTTGGCGAATCGAGTTCCCGCGATCGTCACGCCAAGGTCTATCTTTTTTTCGTCGATCACAGCGATACCTCCGAGGCGTCGAACACGGGACCGTCCACGCAACAGCGCTTATTCCCGGCCGTCGTCCTTACGGTGCAGCCAAGGCAGGCGCCCGCGCCGCAGGCCATGTGCTCCTCGAGGCTGATGAAGCAGCGGATCCCCGAGCACGCTTGCTTGACGTAGCGAAGCATCGGCGTGGGACCGCACGCGTACACGACGTCGTAGCGCGACGCGTCGAACACCGCGGGGAGCATTCCCCTAGTGCCCGCAGAGCCATCCTCAGTCGTGACGAAAAGGTTCGCGGCGCGGCCCTCGACGAGATCGAGCCCGTATGGGGCGGACCTGAACGACGCGTAAAAATCGAATGAGCGCTCGGGCAAAGCGAGCGAAAAACCCGCGACCGGCGCCACGCCGATCCCGCCTCCGATGACGGCGACGCGCGGCGAGGAGGGAAGAGCGGGTATCACTTCAGAGGGGAGAATAAACCGGTTGCCGATCGGGCCGACGAGGTCGAGAGAGTCGCCATTGCGAAGACCGCAAAGCTCTTCCGTTCCCCGACCCTTTTTCAGTACCAGAAAGGTAATCGTGAATTCGTCGCTGCGGTACACGCTGATCGGACGACCGAGAAGGACGCCGGAAGGACGGGCTCGAAGCATAAAGAACTGACCGGCTACCGGCGCGGGAACGAACCCGGTTCCAGATTTGCCAGCGGACGCCGCGGCTTGCGCCGGGTTTCCCGTCGCGCGGTCCACGACGATCTCGTAAACGGCGGGCGCGATCTCGCGGTTCGACGCGACTCGGGCGGCTCCCGCGAAGCGCGGAAAGGCGTCATGCCCGCCGCATTGACTCGCGCAGTCGCTCATATCGCGCTGCCGGAAAGGAGTTTCTTCGCGCCGAGCAGCTCGGCTTTCGCGGCAAAGGCCGCGCGAGAGGCCGACTCGACGATATCGTCCATGGTAAGGGATCCCGACTTCGCGCGGATCTCCAGGGTCTCGTCCTTTTTCCAGGCGGTAAGGATTCCCCGGGAGGAATTGACCGTGCCGCCTGCGCGATCGAGCAACGTGGCCGCTATGCGCGCGGCTCCGCCCTGTGCGCCGTATCCGGGAATCAGGAAGAAAAGTTCGGGGTATCGGTCGCGAAGGGCTCGCGCGTCCTCTTCCTCGGTGCAGCCGACCACTACGCCGACCGGGGGGCAATCGCCCGAGGCGTACGGGCCAAAGCGCCGCGCGATCGCGAGCATTCCCGCACCGACGGCGTCGAGCACGCGCTCCTGTCCGCCGTCCGTCCCCGAGGCGAGCTCGAGCCACTCGATGTCTCGCATGCCGGGATTTGAGGTGCGAAGGAGGACGAACGCGCCCTTACCGGATTTTTCGGCGTAGTCGAGAAAGGGATTCAGGGTCTCGAAGCCCATGTAAGGATTAAGGGTTACGATGTCCGCCTCGAAGTCGCCCTCGAAATGGGCGCGGGCGTAGGCCTTGGCGGTGTCGGCGATGTCGCCGCGCTTTATGTCGGCGATAGACGTGATGCCGGCCGAGCGAACGGCCTTCAGCGTCTCGGCGTAAGTCTTGAGGCCGGCGAGCCCCATCGCCTCATAGTACGCGATCTGAACCTTGAAACACGCGGCCGACGAGGCGCACGCCGCGATCAGGGCCTTGTTGTAGGCAAGCACGGCTTCCGCGGGCGAACCGTACATACGGACGACTTCCGGGGGAAGATACGATGGGTCGGTATCGAGCCCGACGCAAAGGGGGCCTTTCTCGGCGCAGGCGGCCTTCAGGCGATTCATGGCGTGCTTTTGTGTGTTCATGGAAATAATACTACCATGAAAAAAGTGAGTCTTACCAGACGCTCCGGCTATTCCGTCTTCTGCGCGAGGGCGAGTCGAAGGCGCGCGCGTCTGAGCGCCCGCGTGGCGCGGGTCTGTTCCCAGGGCATGGAAACGTCCTTCAACCGCTCTTCCGCGCGGGCGAGGGATTTTTGCGCGCGCGTCACGTCGATCTCCTCGGGCCATTCGGCCGAGCCGACAAGCATGGTCACCTTGTTGTCTTCCACCTCGAGGAACCCGTCGGCCATCGCGGCTTCCCGCCAAACGCCGTCGATCTTGATGCGCGCGGGGCCGATATCGGTCGCGGCGACGATCGGCTCGTGGTTCGCGAGAATACCGAGCTCGCCGTCGAGGGAGGACACGACGAGGGTCTCGGTCTCGCCGGAGAAGAATACGCGATACGGTGTTATTATCTCGAGCTTGAAGTTTTCAGCCATTCGTCCCGCCTAGAGGTTTTTCGCCTTCTCGTATACTTCATCGATGGAGCCCGTCATGTAGAACGCCTGCTCCGGGATCGAGTCGCACTTGCCGTCGATGATCTCCCTAAAGCCGCGGATCGTCTCCGCGAGCGGGACGTAGCGGCCCTTGATGTTGGTAAAGTTCTCCGCGACGTGCATCGGCTGCGAGCAGTACCGCTGGATCTTGCGCGCGCGGTACACCGTCACCTTGTCTTCTTCCGCGAGCTCGTCCATGCCGAGGATCGCGATGATGTCCTGCAGTTCCTTATATCGCTGCAGGATCTGCTGCACGCGGCGCGCCACGGTGTAGTGCTCCTCGCCGACGACGTATGGGTCGAGGATGCGAGAGCTCGACGCGAGCGGGTCGACGGCAGGGTAAATGCCGAGCTCGACGATCTGCCTGGAAAGGACGGTCGTCGCGTCGAGATGAGTGAAGGTCGTGGCGGGCGCGGGGTCGGTAAGGTCGTCCGCGGGAACGTATACCGCCTGCACGGAAGTGATCGAGCCCTTTCGGGTCGAGGTGATGCGCTCCTGCAGGGCGCCGAGCTCGTTGGCGAGCGTCGGCTGATAGCCTACCGCGGATGGGATGCGGCCGAGCAGGGCCGAAACCTCGGAACCGGCCTGGACGAAGCGGAATATATTGTCGATAAAAAGGAGAACGTCCTGGTTCTCTTCGTCGCGGAAATACTCGGCCATCGTAAGGCCCGAAAGCGCGACGCGCATGCGCGATCCCGGCGGCTCGTTCATCTGGCCGAACACGAGCGCCGTTTTGTCGATGACGCCGGATTCCTGCATCTCGTGCCACAGGTCGTTTCCCTCGCGACTTCGCTCGCCGACGCCGGTGAATACCGAATAGCCTGAGTGCTCGGTCGCGATGTTGCGGATAAGTTCCTGAATAAGGACCGTCTTTCCGACGCCCGCGCCGCCGAAAAGGCCGATCTTTCCGCCCTTCGCGTACGGGGCGATGAGGTCGATCACCTTGATGCCGGTCTCGAAGATCTCCGTGACTGGCTTTTGGTCCTCGAACCCGGGCGCCTCGCGATGGATCGGCATGCGCTTCTTCGCGGCCACGGGGCCCTTCCCGTCTATGGGATCGCCGGTGACGTTAAGCATGCGGCCGAGCGCCTCGGGTCCGACGGGCACCGTGACGGGCATCCCCGTGTCGATGGCGTCGACGCCGCGCGCGAGCCCGTCCGTCGCGGAAAGCGCGATGCACCTGACGGTCTCGTCGCCGAGGTGCAAGAGAACCTCCGCAACGATGCTTCCCTGCGCGGACTCCACGCGGATCGCGTTGAGGATATTGGGGACCTTTCCCTTCCCGAAGCGAATGTCGATGACTGGCCCGATGACCTGCACGACCTTTCCGATGTTTTCAAGCATATTCTGACCCCTTTGGGCGTTCTATCTATGAGTTGAGCGCCGCGGCTCCCGCGACGATCTCGGTTACTTCCTGAGTGATCGCCCCCTGCCGGAGGCGGTTGTACGAAAGGCGGAGCGCGCCGAGCATTTCCTCGGCGTTCTTCGTCGCGTTGTCCATAGCGGTCATGCGCGCGCTGTGCTCGCTCGCGTAGCTCTCCACTATCGCGCCGTACACGACGCCGCAAAGGTACTTCGGGATCAGGCTCTCGAGCACGACCGCGGGCGACGGCACGTACGTAAGCGACGAGTCCCCTTTGGCGCCCGGATTGGCGTCGGCGTCGGGTAAGCCGCCCGAGCCGAACGCGGACTCGTCGAGGGGAAGGACCCTCAAAACCTCGGGCACGAGCTTTACCGACGAGTACATGCGCGTATAGACGATGTGGAACTCGTCGATCTTCCCCGCGTTAAACTGCGAGAGCACGAAGTCGGAGATCTCCTTCGCGTCGTAAACGGTCGGCACCTGGGACGTGAACTTGAAGGTCTCGAGGATCGAGGATTCGGACTTCATGAAGTACCGCGACCCGATGTTTCCGAGAAGCACGAGAAAGTCGAGGTCGCGCGCGACGATCTGCTCCTCGGCGAGCCGGATCACGTTATGGTTAAAACCGCCTGCCATTCCCTTGTCGCTCGTGATTACCAGGAACGCGCGCTGCGTCTTCCCGTCGGCGTTTCTGTGGGCAGCGCGGTACTCCTCGCGAACCTCGGCGCTGTGGAGGAATATGTCCCTTACGGTTTCCTGGATGCGGTCGAAGTACGGCTCGGTCTGCGCGAGCTGCGTACGCGCGCGCCGGAGCTTGGACGTCGATATCAGCTTCATCGCGCTCGTGATCTGGAGCGTCTGCGTGACGCTCTTCATCCTGAGCCGAATGTCCCTCATGTTAGGCATGGTTCGCCCCCGGCGCGCGCGTCACTGCCACATCTCCTTGAAGTCCTCGATCGATATGCGGATGAGCATCTCGGACGCGGGGTCAAGGACGCCCGCGCGCTCGATGTCCGCGGAAAGCGTAATCTCGTTGATCGCGAGAAAATCGAGGAACGCGACGACGAAGTCGTGAACCTTCGCGGTCGGCAAGTCCAGCAAGAGCTGATTGATCGCGGCGAAAAGGACGATTACCTGGTCGCCAACGGGCATCGGCTTATACTGGGGCTGCTTCAGCACCTCCATGAGCCGCTCGCCCTGAGCGAGCTTTTCCTGCGTCGCCTTGTCGAGGTCCGACCCGTATTGGGCGAACACCGCGAGCTCGCGGTACTGCGCGAGGTCCAGGCGAAGCCGGCCGGCGACCTGCTTGATCGCCTTGGTCTGGGCGGAGCCGCCTACGCGCGACACCGAAAGGCCGACGTTGACGGCAGGGCGGAACCCGGAGAAGAACAGCTCGCTCTCGAGGAAGATCTGACCGTCGGTGATCGAGATGACGTTCGTCGGGATGTACGCGGAGATGTCGCCGCCCTGGGTCTCGATGATCGGGAGCGCGGTGATCGAGCCGCCTCCGCGCTCGGCCGAAAGGCGCGCCGCGCGCTCGAGCAGCCTTGAATGAAGATAGAATACGTCGCCGGGGTACGCCTCGCGTCCCGGCGGCCTGCGGAGCAAGAGGGACATGGTACGATACGAGACGGCGTGCTTGGAAAGGTCGTCGTAGACGATCAGCACGTCCTTATGCTCGGCGTACATAAAGTATTCCGCCATCGCGCAGCCCGCGTAAGGCGAGATATACTGGACGGCCGCGGGGGCCGACGCCGAGGCTGACACGACGATGGTGTAGTCCATCGCGCCGCGCTCGCGGAGTATCTCGATAATGCGGGACGTCGCGGAGGCCTTCTGCCCGATGGCGACGTATACGCAGATAAGGTCCTTTCCCTTTTGATTGAGGATCGTGTCGACGGCGATCGCGGTCTTGCCCGTCTGCCTGTCCCCGATGATCAGCTCGCGCTGGCCGCGCCCGATCGGGATCATCGAGTCGATGGAAACGAGTCCGGTCTGGAGCGGCTGCGTGACCGACTTTCGGTCTACGACGCCGGGGGCGGGCCGCTCAAGCGGGTAATGGTCGGCGTACTCGATCGGGCCCTTACCGTCGAGCGGCGCGCCGAGCGGGTCGACTACGCGACCGAGGAGCGCGGGACCGACCGGGACCTCGAGGGTTCGTCCGGTGCTGACGACGCGGTCGCCCTCGGAGATGCCGACGTCGCTTCCCAGAAGCACGCAGCCGACGTTGTCTTCCTCCAGGTTCATCGCGAGTCCGCGCGTCCCGTTCCCGAATTCCAGGATCTCGCCGTACGCGCAGGTCGCGATGCCGTACACGCGCGCGATCGAGTCGCCGACCTGGATGACGTATCCCTCGGTCCGCAGGTCCGCGCCCGTCTCGTGGGAACCGATCCGTTCCCTGATTACCGAACTTATTTCCTCAGGACGTATTGCCATACCATACCCCTACTTTTTCATCGCGCCGCGCATGCGGTCCAACTCGCCTTGGACGGTCCCGTCGAACACGGAACTCCCGATCGTCACGCGTATGCCGCCAAGGAGCTCGGGCGCCACGCGTACCGTTTCCCGTATCGCGCTCGCGCCAACCCTCTTTCTGAACGTTTCCCTGATCGAGGCAAGCGAAGCCTCGTCCAGGGGAAAGGCCGTCTCGACGAGCGCCTCGCGCACGCCGGCGGCCGTAAGCCCTAACAGGCGATAGTCTTCCAATATCTCCGAAAGGATCCCGAATCTGCCCTTCTCCACGAGAAGGCCGAAGAACCTGAGCAAGGTCCCGTCGTCAGGATCCGAAAAAACCCCTAAAAGAAACGCTTTCTTTTTAGCGACCGAAACGTGCGGACCCTCGAGAAACGCCCGCAAGCCGGGATCGGCCCGCAGGCACGAAAGGAATTCGCGGATCACTCCCTCGACGCGCGCGGGTTCATCCCCGCCGGCTTCACTTGCCACGTCGAAGAGGGCGCGCGCGTAGCGCGCGGAAACGCACGTCATCAGGCGACGCCTACGGAATCGAGGAACTTACGCACGATATCCCGGTTTTTGGCGGAATCGATGTTCTCGCCAAGCACGCGGGACGACGCCTCGATCGTAAGGTCGGCGGCGCCATCCAGGAGCTTTCGCTCGGCATCGCGGCGCTCGTCCTCGAGCGCGAGCCGCGCCTGCGCGACGATCCGCTCCGCCTCGGCATGGCCCTTCGCCACGATCGCGGCGCTTTCGCGCTCGGCCTTTTCGCGCGCGAGGTCTATGAGCCGCTGGCCCTCGGCCCGCGCGTTCTCCAGCTTTTCCTCGTACTCGCGCGCGAGCGATTCCGCGCGGTCGGAGGTATTCTTCGCGACCTCGAGCTCGCGCCTTACCCTCTCGGTCCGGTCCTCCATAAATTTGGTGACGGGCTTAAAGAGCAGCTTGCGCAGGACGAGGAACAAAACGGTCACGTTGACGACCGTTATTAAAAATGTCACCGAAAAGTCGAGCATGGGTTTCCTCCCGAATCGGGCGCGGTGCGCCTATCAGCTAAAGAGGCAGAGCAGGCCGATGACGAAGCCGTAAATGGCGGTCGCCTCCGCCAGCGCGATTCCGAGAAGGAACGCGCCGTTGATCTTTCCGCTCGCCTCGGGCTGGCGGGCGATTGCCTCGACGGCCTTTCCCGTCGCGATGCCGATTCCCACGCCGGCGCCTATGCCGGTAAGGGCCGCTATGGCGGCGCCGATTGCGATCATTGGGTTCATATAATTCTCCTTGTTTCGCGGCTCATTCGACCGCTTCCTTTATGTAAATCGAGCTTAGGAACACGAACACGACTGCCTGGATAATGCCATCGAAAAAATCGAAGTACACGCTCGCCACGGGCGGTATAAAAAGCGGAACGACCATCGCGAGAAGCTCCATGATGATGAACGCGCCGAGCACGTTGCCGAAAAGGCGGAGGCACAGGGATAGCGGCTTGATCGCGTACTCGATGATATTGAACGGCAGCATAATCGGGGTAGGCTTGACGAAACTCTTGAACCATCCGATGGGGCCCTTCACCACAAGCCCGGAGACAATGACGATGAGGATAGTCATGACGGAGAGCGCGGCGGTGACGTTTATGTCGCGCGTCGGGGGCTTGAGCGCGAACGGGGGCTCGAAACCGAAGCCCGGTATCGGCGAGAAAAACCCCAGTATGTTCGCGGCGGCGAGAAAAAGCCCGACCGTGCCGAGCCAAGCCGCGAAGGGGCGCCAGTGATGCCCGAGAGTGTCCTTGAAGAACCCGTTAAGGAAACCGACGAAAGCCTCCACGAAAACCTGCGGTCCCGTCGGGACCTCGCGAAGCTTACGCGTAAGCAAATAGGCGCCCGCGATCAGGATCGCCATGACGAGCCAGGTGGTGATTACCGTCTCCGTGATGGGTATGGAAAGCTCGCCCACGCGCACGGTGAATAGCGTGCGGAACGAAAGGGCCTCGCGAATTCGCTCGCCGAGGGTTAGGGTTTCCTTCGCGGTCTCGTTCATCCTTTATCCCTCCTTCCAAAAATAACCCGCAAATAGCGCGTAAAAGGTCTGGGCCAGCGGCAAGGTTGCCATCCCGACGATCGCGAGAAGCGCGTTAGTCCGCCCGATTCTCGACGCGGCGAGGACGAGGCCAAACGCGAGCAGCAACGGGAACGCGGCGCCCATCCCCTTGAGAGCCGCGACTGTGCGGTTCCCGGAAAAAAGCGATTCCACCAGACCTGCCAGCAGAACCCAATGTGAGGACATTAGACTGAATCCTAGAATTAAGAAAAGGAAGGACACAGGTGTAATGAATCCCGCGAAAAGAAGCGCCATTGCCGCGACGCCGGCGAGCAATGCCGCCAGCGCAAGTATCATGTTTCGTACGTGCTTCAGTTCATTGGATGCCATCGGGCTCTCCCGCAACTTTTACCGAACATGATTATCCAAAACGGCGCGAAAAAAAGCTAGTCCCCTAAAAGAAAAAAAATATCGCCTTAAACGAGCCCTTTGGGGACCATCCGTATCTTACTTGAAGAAAAAATCGTCCGCCAGATACTTCTTGAGAACGTCGTCGGGCATCGACTGATCGCGGTTAAGCGCGACGTAAATATCCTCCAGGTAGCCCTTCATCATATAGTAGGAACCAAGGAAGAAAAAATCGGCCACTTGCTTGGTGACGTTTAGGATCTGGTAGAGCGCCATCGAGTTATCGACGATGCTCTCGTTCGTCAGGTACTCGATCACCGAGCGCTGCGCGAGCAGCATGGCGTAGGTAACCTCGGAAACCGGGAAACCCGCTATCCTGCGCTGTTTGCCAAACTCGACGAAAAATGACCCGAGCGCGTTCTTATCGATCTCGCGCTCTATCCATCGAGCGAGGATTTTATAGATGTCGTAATTGAGGTTCTGAAGCTCGTCGTCGCTGAGGCAATTATACGAAATGAGGTTCGGCGATTCGCGGACCTTACGAACCCAGGCCCGGATAATCCCCTCGTTTTTCGTTACCAGTACGTCCATCAGACTCTTGAGCATCGCGCAGACTCCTTTGACGCGGGACTGATCCCGTCATCAAAGAGTATAAACCCGCCAGGCCGTTTTTGGGCGATTTAGAGGGTTTTTTTGCGGCTCTTATTTTGTAAACGGATATACCGACTTTCCCCGCTTCCAGACTTTCAGGACGCGGCCCGCCAGATTCATCCCCGCGAACGGGGTGTTGGCGTTTTTTGAGTACCAAACCGACGCACCGCCAGGAACGCGCTCGCTTGGATCAACGAGGACAAGGTCGGCATCGTAGCCGGGAAGCAAAACGCCCCGCTTCAGTCCGAGCGTTTTCGCGGGGTTCGCCGACATAAGGCCGGAAAGGCGGGACAAGCCGATAATGCCCGCCTCGACGAGCGCGGTGTTGCATACGGCAAACGCGGTCTGAATGCCGGAAAAGCCCGGAGCGCCCGCGGCCTTGTCGGACGGCGCGTGCGGCGCGTGATCGGTCGCGATCGCGTCGACCGTGCCGTCAAGTATGCCCGCGATCAGCGCCTGTCGGTCCGTCTCGCCGCGAAGCGGTGGGTTAACGATTTCCGTCGATTCCGAGGTGAGCGCGAGATGGTGAGGGGTAACGTCGCATGTGATCGCGGACGTTCGAGCCGTCGAGACCTCCTTCGCGCGAGCCTTCGCGGAGCGGACAAGATCGATCGCGCGGGAAGTGCTCGCGTGGGTGACGTTGACGCGGCATCCGGTTTCGAGCGCGAGATCGAGATTACGCGCCGTCATGGAGTCCTCGGCCTCGCGAAGGATTTTTTCTGCGCCAGAAAGCAACTCGCGGGCGCGGGCGACATTGCCCTCGCGAAGGGCGGCAAGAGCGCCCGCGCGGAGAGGCTTCGCGCCGGCGGCGATTGAAGCGTCCTCGCAATGGCATGACACGACGACGCCCGTCCTGGCGCACAGCGCCATCGCGCGGCGCATCACGTCGGCGGAGGCGACGTCGCGCCCGTCCTCGCTCGCCACGGGAACTTCGCGGGCGTCGAGAGACTCGAGGGCGGTTACGTCGACGCCGCCGAAATCGCGGGTAAGGCTAACTGCCTGGAAGGCGTCGATAAGGCCGATGTCCCGAACGAGCGAGTTAACCCGGAGGGCCGCCTCGGGGGTGGAGATAACGGGATCGGTATTCGCCATCGGGACGACGGTACCGTAACCGCCCGCGCAGGCGGCGCGGCTCCCGGTGGACAAATCTTCCTTGGCGGTCATGCCGGGATCCCGAAAATGCGCATGCAGGTCAACGAACGACGGCATCAGGACAAGCCCCCGCGCGTCGAAAACCTCGGGCAATCCCGGTCCCGGCCCGGATCCGCAGCCGACGGAAACGCCATCGAGCTCGTCGCGCATCCGCTCGGCTTCCTCGCCCTCGTACACCGCGATAATTCGCCCCTCGCGGACGAACACGGCGCCGAGGGCGTCACGCCCCGCGTCGACGAGGCGGGCGTTCGCGATAAAAAGCCCTGGATCTATCGCGGAAGAGGGAAGTATGACCGGCATGTAGCGGTCGACGCCTGACCCGCCAAATCCCTCCGGGCAATCCCCGCTCACAGGAATTCCCCTATGCCCGCGCGATAGAGTTCGTCGCAGTACACGCACGCGTACTCGGCGCGCTTTCGGTCCACGAGGTGAAACACGTGCGGGATGGACTCGGAGCTCGTGATGCACCGAGGATTCCGGCAGCGGATCACGTTCTCCACGCGCTCAGGCAGCGTCAGGGTGATCTTCCGCGAGACATGCTCGTCCTCGACCACGTTCACCGTGATGTTCGGGTCGATGAACCCAAGCACGGAGTAGTCGATGTCGATATGATTGTCGATCTTGATGATGTCCTTCGTCCCCATCTGATCGGACGGGACGTTCATGATGAGGGCGACGCTAAACGGCACCCTGTCCAGCTTGAGCCAGTTAAAGATATGGATGCCGGAACCGGCGCGGATATGGTCTATGACGAGGCCGTTCTTAATCTTCTGTACGTTCATTTCTTCTTCCCTCCCTTTGCCCCGTGGGCGGCCGCCCCATGCACGGGCGCGCCGGGCTGGGCTGGCGCGAGGTCTTGGGCGGGCGGCGCCTTGACGCGGATCGGGCACGCGCCGAGCAGGGCCGCGATCAAGGCCATCCTCGCGTACATCCCGAACTTAACCTGCTTGAAATACGCGGCGCGCGGATCGGTATCGACCTCGGTCGAGATCTCGTTGACGCGGGGCAGCGGATGAAGCACCGTCAGGTCGTTCCGCGCGAGCCGCATCTTGGCCGCGTCGAGGATGTAGCTGTCCTTCAGCCTGACGTAATCCTGCTCGTTAAAGAACCGTTCCTTCTGAACGCGGGTCATGTACAGTACGTCAAGGTCGCCGATCGCCTCCTCGAGGCGCCGGACCTGCGTGAACTGCACTCCGGCGGGCTTGAACACGCGGCTGATTATGTAGTCAGGAATCTCGAGCTCCGGCGGGCTTATGAGCACGAAGCGGTTGCGCGGATAGCGGGACATCGCCTTCGCGAGGCTGTGCACGGTGCGGCCGAACTTCAGGTCGCCGCATAGGCCGATCGTCAGGCCTTCGGTCTTTCCCTTGATGGTTTGAATCGTCAGAAGGTCCGTCAGCGTCTGGGTGGGATGGTGGTGGCCGCCGTCGCCCGCGTTGATGATCGGGACCGAGCTAACCTGCGACGCGAGGAGGGCGGCGCCTTCCTTGGGGTTTCGCATCGCGATTACGTCGGCGTAGCACGAAACCGTGCGGATCGTGTCCGCGAGGCTCTCGCCCTTCGTCGTGGAGCTCGCGCCGGGGTCCGCGAAGCCGAGCGTGGAACCGCCGAGCCGGAGCATGGCCGCCTCGAACGAAAGCCGGGTGCGCGTGCTTGGCTCAAAAAAAAGTGTGGCGAGGACTTTGCCCCGACACACTTCGGAATATTTGCCCGGTTCCTTGATAATCTCTCCCGCCAGCGCGAAAAGAGCATCCAGCTCCTGGATGCTCAGATCGCCCGGCTCGATGACATGCCGACCTTTCAGCATATATCCCCCCGAAGGTTGCCCGACGAAGCGGCGCCCGGCAGCCCAATGTCTTTCCGATAAAAGACGCCGTCGAACGATACGGCGGCGAGGCCCTTATACGCCTTCGCGCGGGCTTCATCCACCGTCGCGCCGAATGCCGACGACGCGAGAACGCGCCCACCCGACGTTACGAGCTGGCCCGGAGCGGCCCTGGGCATGTCCGGCCTATTCGCTCCCTGGCGCTGGTTTACCGTCGCGCCCGCGATGAA